>CAIPGK010000290.1 GCA_903864575.1 uncultured Chloroflexota bacterium | reverse complement strand
GCAGCTCGGCGGCCCTTCCCGCGGCGATGTCCGCGCCGGTCTGATCGAGAATGGCCGGCCGCATCTGGGACGCGATGAACCGATCCCAGATCAACTTGTAGAGCCGGAACTGGTAGCTCGTGAGGAACTGTTTTACGGCGGCTGGTTCGCGGCTTGGCGATGTCGGCCTGATCGCCTCATGGGCTTCCTGCGCACCCTTTGCCCGTTTCGCATAGACGGGTGGCCGCTCAGGTACGTATTCCGGGCCGAACTTTCCGGCGATGGTTGCCCGGGCCGCCTCTTGCGCCGAGGCCGCGATATTCGTCGAGTCTGTACGCATATAGGTGATCAGACCCTGCGTACCCTGCGCGCCGAGGTCGATGCCTTCGTAGAGCTCCTGCGCGACCTGCATCGTTCGCCGCACCCCAAACCCGAGTTTTCGGGAGGCTTCCTGCTGAAGGGTGCTGGTGATGAACGGCGCGGCAGGGCGGCGCTGGGTTTCCCGGGTCGTCACATTGGCGACCCGGTAGACCGCTCCCTCCAACCCGGCGAGGACTGCGTTTGTATCCTCCTCAGTCCCGAGTTCCGCCTTCCGCTCGCCAATTCGGCTCAGGCCAGCCTTGAAGACGCTCGACGGCTTGACTGGCTGGACTCGCTTGGCCAGCTCCGCATCGAGCGACCAATACTCGACCGCGACGAACGCGTCGATCTCGCGCTCCCGCTCCGAGACGATCCGCAGCGCGGCAGACTGTACGCGTCCGGCGGAAAGTCCTCGTTTGACTTTCTTCCAAAGGAGCGGGCTGATGCCATACCCCACGAGCCGGTCGAGGACTCGCCGCGCCTGCTGGGCGTTGACCAGGTTTGCATCGATTTCGCGCGGGTGGGCAATCGCTTCGATCACTGCTTCCGGCGTGATTTCATGGAAAACGACCCGATGCAACGGCTTGCTGAAGGCGTCCGTTGCCTGTGCGAGATGCCAGGCGATTGCTTCGCCCTCGCGGTCGGGGTCTGTGGCGAGATACACCTCGCGCGCCTTGGCCACGTAGTCCTTAAGCTCCTTGACCAACTTGGACTTGTCGCGAGGTACGAGATAGGTCGGTTGGAAATCGGCATTCACGTCGACCCCGAGGGTACTTTTCGGAAGGTCGCGCACGTGGCCCATCGAGGCTCGCACGGTGTAACCGCTTCCGAGATATTTCTCGATGGTTTTCGCTTTCGCCGGGGATTCGACAATCACCAGTTTGCCGCGACCCGGACCGGCTGGGGCGCTCTTCGACGCGCGAGTCGTCTTGCCCGCAGCGGTGGTCTTCTTTTTGGTAGTTGCGGTCTTTTTGGACGCCGCCGTCGCGGTCGGACTCTTCTTCGTACCACTTGCAGTGCTCCGGCCGCGCGTTGAAGTGGGCGCGGAGGCCGCCCCGGCAACTTCGGAGCTGGTGGAAAGATCCTCGGGCATCATGGAATCCTGTGGAGATGGTCTCGCGTCCGGTTCGGTGCCGACCTGACGAGACCCGGTTGGTCAAGTGAAACGGTCGCAACACTAGCGACCGCTCCGGGGAGTGTCAAGCGACGGTTGATCAACGAGGAGCACCGCAGGGTTCATGCCCGGGCGTAGTGCAACGCCCCGGTGTTGCGGGCAACGCCTTTCAACTCCAGCATCACGAGCATGGCCGAAACAACCGAAACGGGCATCGCCAGCGCGACGGCGATGTCATCGAGATGGACAGGATCGGAGGTCAGCGCGGACAGCACTGTCCGCTCGTCACCGTTTATTTCCGGCAGCCGTTGCTGCGCGGCCATCGGTCGACCAGCGGGGTCGATCCCGAGGTCCTCCAGGACATCGAACCCGCTGCGCACTGGCCGCGCACCATCACGAAGGAGACGGTTGCCGCCGCCGCTGGAGGCCGAGAGCACGCTGCCGGGAACGACGAAAACGTCCCGCCCCTGATCGGCAGCGAAATCGGCGGTGATCAAGGCGCCACTGCGTTCCGGCGCTTCAACGACGACAACGCCCCGTGAGAGCCCGGAGATGAGCCGATTGCGGGCCGGGAAGTTCTGCGCGTCCGGCTTTCGCCCCGGGGGATACTCGGAGAGGATGCACCCTGATTCGAGAATGCCTTGCGCAAGGCGGCGATGCTCGTAGGGATAGATGATGTCCGGTCCGCTGCCGAGCACGGCAATCGTCCGGCCGCCGGCGTCAAGCGCAGCCCGGTGCGCGGCGGCGTCGACGCCGAGGGCAAGCCCGGAAACGACCGTCACGCGCGCCGCGGCGAGTTCCGCGGCCATCGAGGCCGTGACCTCCCGGCCATACGACGTCGCGCGACGGGTGCCGACGATGCCCACGGCGAGATCATCGGCGGGGTCGAGGTCGCCGCGCAGGAAGAGTACTGGTGGCGGGGCGGAAATCTCCCGGAGCAACCGCGGGTACTCGCGATCGGCGAGGGTGAGCACCGTCACGCCAGCGGCAGCGATCCGGGCCATCTCGGCGTTCAGGTCAAGTTCCGCTCGAACGGTGGCGACGCTGGCCATCGACCGTTCATCGAGGACTGCCCTGAGCGACACGGCCGGAGCGCGCCACGCCCGCTCGAGGTCGCCGAAGTGTTCGATGAGCCGTTGCATTCGCACCGGACCAATGTGCTTCGCCCGATGGAACGCCACCCAGTAGCGCGCATCATCGCGCTGCGCCGTCACATTCCGCTCCTCTATTGCTCCGCGACTGTGTCGTGTCGACTCGAAACGTAGGAGATTCTACGGCTATTGCCGGGATGGTGCGCCAACGGGAACGCGCTGCTGCCGATAGAATGCCGCCATCGCCGGTCCGGAGGACGGGCCACTGGAAGGAGAGCGCACCTCACCATGCAAATGCTGGACAACCCGGTCCGTGCCGCGCTGAAGGCCGGGAGGGTTACGCTCGGGTGCTTCATCCCGATGCCGTCGCCGGAGATTACCGAGATCATCGCCCAGGCGGGGTTCGACTTCACCTTCCTCGATGGAGAGCATGGTCGAATCTCGCCGGACAATGCCTATGCGATGGTGCTGGCCAGCGAGGCACGCGGTGTCCCGGCCATTGCTCGCGTCGGTCAGAACGACCGGCAGGTCATCCTGAAGTTCCTCGACCTCGGCGTCGCCGGGGTGATGATCCCCCAGACCACCACCACCGACGATGCCCGGCGCGCCCTGCAGGCCATGAGGTACTGGCCCGACGGCGTACGCGGACTTGCCAACGGACGCACCTTCGACTTCGGGTTGAGCGAGCCGATGCCCGACCTCATTCCCAGGATCAACGACCGGATCGTAACGATTACCCAGTTCGAGCACATCGATTCACTCCCCTACCTCGAGGAAATGCTGGCGCTCGATGGACTGGACGTGCTCTTCGTCGGCCCGTCGGACCTCTCCCAGTCGATGGGTTTTCCCGGTCGGCCGGTGAATCCTGAGACCGAGAAGATCATTCAGCGTGTGGTCGACGCGGCAAAGGGAACCGGGGTCGCACTCGGCATCGTGGCGCCTGATGCGGATTTGACCAATCGCCGGATCGAGCAAGGCTTCCAGATGATCGTGAGCAATGTCCCCGGTCTGCTCGGCAAGGCCTCCCGCGATCTCATCGCTGCCGCAAAGCGTGAGCGCTGACCTGGCGGTTGACCTGCGCCATGCGGATACCGCAGATTACGATGCCATCATCGAGCTGGTTGATGTGTGGTGGGGCGGCCGGCAAATGACGGACATGCTGCCGCGCCTCTTCTTCACGCACTTCAGACCGACCTCGTTCATCGCCGAAGTCGATGGAGCGATCGCAGGATTTCTCGCAGGGTTCATCTCCCAAACCGACCCGGACGTGGGATACGTCCATTTCATCGGCGTTGATCCCACGATGCGCGGTCGCGGCCTTGGGGAAACGCTGTACGGCGCGTTCTTCGATGCCGCACGGTCGCGTGGCTGCCGGGTCGTCCGGGCGGTGACAAGCCCGGTGAACCGGACATCGATCGCGTTTCACCAGCAAATCGGCTTCCGCGTGCTTCCCGGCAATGCAGAGTCTGAGGGCGTGGCGTACACCACCGACTACGACGGACCCGGCAGGCCATGCGTCAGATTCGAGTACGATCTGAAGAATCGCAAACAGGGCGATTGAGGCGCGGTATCCCCTATGGTATGCTCCGGCCCCATTGAGGAGACACCGGTTTAGGCAGATTCTGGCCGCCGGCGCGACGATGTCCCGGGTGGACGTGACGGCGGACAAGGCGGGATTCTGGAGCGGCCCTCCCGGGCCGGAGAGAGGAGACAGGATGGTCGCTGAACCTCGAGCCGGAGGAGCCTCCACGAAGCGCGGCAACGGTCAGCCATTGCTCGAAGTGAAGGGGCTCAAGACCCAGTTCACCACACAGGATGGCGTGGTGCGGGCCGTCGATGACATCTCCTTCTTTGTCATGCCAGGCGAAACCCTTGGTGTGGTGGGAGAGTCCGGCTGCGGCAAGAGCATGACCGGTCTGTCCATCATGCG
>CAIPGK010000289.1 GCA_903864575.1 uncultured Chloroflexota bacterium | reverse complement strand
TTCCGGCCTGAGATCGTTTTCCGAGTGTAGGGAAGGTTTGTGCAGATTTCAACCCGAATGGCGGTATTTTCGTCCCACCGGGCATTCCACGGGGGTCGGACGGGTTGAGAATCGAAGGCGCCGAAGGATGGGGCCGGACCGTCCGGGAGCGGTATACTCTCGACCGTTTGAGGCATTCTTACGCGCAAATCCGAACTGGCTGCAGCATCCGGGAGTTCTTCAAATGTCCGGTCACTCCAAATGGTCGACGATCAAGCGCGCGAAGGGCGCGGCCGATGCGAAGCGCGGTCAGCTCTTCACCAAGCTGGCGCGGGAAATCAGCGTTGCGGCCCGTCAGGGGCTGCCAGACCCGGAGTACAACGTCCGGCTTCGGCTCGCCATCGAGCGAGCGCGGGCGTCCTCCATGCCGAAGGAGAACATTGAGCGCGCGGTAGCGAAGGCGGCCGGCGAAGGCGCCAGCGAGAACTACGACGAGATTTTCTATGAGGGCTACGGCCCGGGCGGCGCGGCGATGATCGTGCTGGCCATGACCGACAACCGGAACCGGACGGTGGGAGAGGTTCGGGCTGCGTTCACCCGCGCGGGCGGGAGTCTCGGTGAGAGCGGCAGCGTCGGCTGGATGTTCGATCACGTCGGTCTGGTGGTGATCGACCCGAAGGGCGCCGACCCGGACGAGATTGCGCTTGTCGCGATCGACGCCGGTGCGAATGACGTGGTGACTGACGATCCGGAGGCGGTTGAGGTGTACACGGAGATCGCGGACTTGCACACCGTGCAAGAGGCGCTCCGGTCGGCAGGCTACGAGATTTCATCGTCGGAGTTGACCATGCGACCGAAGACGCTGGTGACCCCGGAGGCCGACCTCGCGGTGAAAGTCATCCGGCTCGTCGAGAAACTGGAAGACCTTGACGACGTGCAGACGGTCTTCACCAACATCGAACTGACCGACGACGTGCTGGCCCAGGTCAACTAGGATTCCTGCCCAGATGCGGACGCTCGGGATCGATCCCGGCACGGCCCGTCTCGGCTATGGCGTGGTTGATGACCAGCCTCAGCCGCGGGCCGTGATCTTTGGAGTCGTGGAAACGGCTTCGTCCGAGGCGATGGCGGCCCGGTTGTCGCAGCTGTTCGACGCCGTGACCGCGCTGATCGAGGAGCACCGCCCGGATGCCGTCGCGGTGGAGCAACTGTTCTTCGCCCGCAACGTGACGAATGCGCTGGCTGTCGGGCAGGCGCGTGGCGTGGTGTTGCTCGCTGCGGCACGCGCCGGGGTGGAGATTGCCGAGTACACGCCATCGGAGGTCAAGCAGGCCGTCTCCGGCTATGGGAAGGCGGACAAGGGCCAGATGCAGGAGATGGTGAGAATCATCCTCGGGCTCGAACGCGTGCCGCGCCCGGATGATGCGGCGGATGCGCTTGCGATCGCACTGTGCCACTCGCAGACCGCTCCGTTCCTCGAGCGGACGCGTCAGTGACCGAGGGCAGGCCAACGAAGACCCGGCTGGATGAGGCCCTCGTTTCACGCGGCTTGGCTGAAACGAGGTCAAAGGCGCGGGCGCTTATCCTGGCGCGGGACGTGACCGTAAACGGATCGATGGTCGATCGCGCCGGGGCCGGGGTGACATCGGCCGATGTCATCGCGTTGGTCGCAAAGGCGCGGTTTGCCAGCCGGGGCGGCGAGAAGATCGACCACGCGCTGGAGACCTTCGGGATCGACGTGGCAGGGATGACGGTTGCCGATCTCGGGGCGAGTACCGGCGGGTTCACCGATTGCCTGCTGCAGCGGGGCGCGGCGAAGGTTTACGCGGTCGATGTGGGTTACGGGCAATTGGCGGAGCGCGTGCGGACCGATCCGCGGGTAGTGGTCATGGACCGCACCAACGCGCGGCATCTCGAATCGCTGCCGGAGTTGGTTGACCGTGTGGTGATCGACGTGTCGTTCATCTCGTTGAAGCTGATCCTTCCGGTCGCCGCGAGGCTGCTGAAGCCGGACGGGGTCTGTGTGCCGCTCATCAAGCCGCAGTTCGAGGCGGGGCCCCGGGATCTGGGAAAGGGGGGGGTGGTGAAGGATCCCAGGGTGCACCGCAGGGTGCTGGAGGAAATCATCGAGGCGGCGCACGGGACCGGGTTTGGCGTGCGAGGGTTGACAGCATCCTCGCTGAAAGGGCCCGCGGGCAATGTCGAGTTTCTCGCATGGCTCGAGCTTGGCGCGAAGAGCGCGGATGGATCGGCGATGATCGACTGGGCGATGGAGGAGGCGGCGACGAGATGACCGATGGACTCGAGGCGCGGCCGTTCGATGCCCTGCGGCGGGCGCTTGCCGATGAACCGGAGGGGATCGCCGAGCTTGGGTCCGAGCGTGGCGCGGCGACGGTGCGGCTGGACCTGGACCGGCGGGCGCGAACGGGTATTCCCGAGTTCGTCCACGCCGAGCATAAGGCAGCCGAAACGGTTGCTGCCGCGCTCGTGCGGCTGGCGGAGCGGTCAGGCCGCGCGCTGGCGAGCCGGGTATCCCCGGAGATGGGCGAGCGGGTCGAGGCGTTGATCGGACCGGATTGGGTGGTGGAGCGCCACCCGGTCGCGCGGGCGCTGACCGTGTCGCGGCCTGGTGTGGAGATCGTGAAGCGCGGCGGGCGGGTCGGCATCATCGCGGCGGGAACGTCCGATGTGCCGGTAGCGGCCGAGGCGGCGCTGGTGGCGCGGGAGATGGGATCCGAGGTGCGGGAGGTCTACGATGTCGGCGTTGCAGGGCTGCACCGGCTGGTCCGGCCGCTGGAAGGGCTGATGGGGTGGAGCGTGGATGTGCTGATCGCCGCAGCCGGGATGGATGGCGCGTTGCCGTCGGTTGTCGCCGGGCTGGTGGATGTTCCTGTCATCGGATTGCCGACGCCCGTCGGGTATGGAGTCGGGGCGCAGGGGATGGGAGCGCTGACGACCATGCTGCAGTCCTGCGCGCCGGGACTGGCGGTGGTGAACATCGATAACGGGGTTGGAGCGGGATCAACCGCCGCGTTGATCGCCAACCGGGTGGCCGCTGCCCGGCGCGCGGTCGAGCGCGGCGAGGAGTCCGGCGACCGCTGAATCCGGCGTCATCCGGCGAGCGGCCACGTCATCGAGGAGACGGGCTATCGCCTCGGACGACCCCGCCGCGATGCGGCGCTCGATGGCGGCGCGAAGACCGGTCATGACAGCGGCGCTCGCAGCGGCAGATGAGCGGCGATCGCCCTCGCCGCTTGCGAGCAGATAGCTGCGGTGGCGGTCGATGGCCCCGAGCAGGTCGGGGAGGCCATCGCCGGTGGCGGCCGAGATGGGGAGCACCGGAACGTCCCATCCTTCGGTCCCGAGGTCCTCGGCGGATTGCCGGAGGAGGCGAGCGAGCGTTTCCGAGCCGGGCAGGTCGCATTTGTTGACGACCAGCAGATCCCCGACCTCGAGTTGTCCTGCCTTGATCGCCTGCACGCCGTCGCCGAGCCCGGGAACCTGTACAACAACGACGGTTTGGGCGAGCGTGATGATGTCGATGCCGTCCTGCCCGGTGCCGACCGTCTCGACGAGGATGATCGGGAAGCCCGCAGCATCGAGCGCCGCGACGGCTCCGGCGGCGGCAGGCGCCAATCCGCCGACCCGCCCTCGCGAGGCCATGCTCCGGATGAAGACGCCCGGATCGGCGTGCAATTCCATCATGCGGATGCGGTCACCGAGGACCGCGCCGCCGGTGACGGGACTGCTCGGGTCGATGGCGAGGACGGCGACGGTTCGTCCCGAGGCGCGGATCGCCGCAATGAGCGCGGCGACGAGCGTGCTCTTGCCCGACCCCGGCGGGCCGGTGATGCCAACAACGTGGGCGCGGCCGCCGCGCGGATACAGCACGTTGAGGGCGGATAGGCCAGCCGGGTCGCGGTTCTCGATCAGCGTCAGCAACCGGGGCAGGGCGCGTGGGTCCCCAGCGTCGAGACGGTCGATCAGGCCCATGGATCAGGCCGCGTCGTCGCGCGCGGGGGCATGTTCGCGGAGGAACTCGACGATCTCGGCAAACGAGGTTCCGGGGCCGAACACGGCCGCCACTCCCATGTCGCGGACGACCGGGATGTCTTCGCCGGGAATGGTTCCCCCGGCGACCACCAGCACGTCGTCGAGACCGCGCGCACGCAGGGCCTCCATGATGCGCGGAAAGAGCGCGAGATGGGCGCCCGAGAGGATACTGAGACCGATGACGTCCACGTCCTCCTGCAGTGCGGCGGAGGCAATCATCTCGGGCGTCTGGAAGAGTCCGGTATAGACCACTTCGAATCCGGCGTCGCGGAGGGCGCGGGTGAGCACCTTCGCGCCGCGGTCATGACCATCGAGACCGGGTTTGGCGATCAGGACGCGGATCGGGCGGCCTGGCGCTGCGGGGGCAGGTTGGGTCATGGCAGGACTCCCTGGCGGTCAGCCGTCGTAGCGGTAGAAACCCTCGCCGGACTTCCGGCCAAGGGCGCCGGCGGCGACCATGCGCGCAAGCATGGGAGCGGGGCGGTACTTGGGATCGCCGAAGTCGCGGTGCAGCGTGGTCATGATGTCCAGACAGACGTCGAGGCCGATGAGGTCCGCCAGCGCGAGCGGCCCGATCGGGTGCGCCATCCCGAGTTTCATCACCTCGTCGATAGCCTCCTTCGTGGCGACGCCCTCGGAGAGGGTGAAGATCGCTTCGTTGATCATCGGCAGCAGGATTCGGTTGGCGACGAAGCCGGGGGCATCGTTGACCGTCACCGGGGTCTTGCCCAGTGACCGGGCGAAGGCAGCGGCGCGCTCGGCGGTTTCGTCGGAGGTACGCATCCCGCGCACGACTTCGACCAGCGGCAGGACCGGGACCGGGTTGAAGAAGTGGAGACCGACGAACCGGTCAGGGTTGGACGTGCCGGCCGCCAGTTTCGTGATGGAGATCGAAGAGGTGTTGCTGGCGAGAACCGCTTCCCGGGTCAACACGGCGTCGAGCTCTGCGAACAGCGAGCGCTTGGCGTCGAGATTCTCGAAGATGGCCTCGATGACGAGATCGACGCCGGCGGCGTCCGCGGTGGATCCGGCTACCGCGAGACGCGACTGGCAGACGGCGATCTCCTCGGCTGTCTTTCGGCCCTTGTCGGCCAGTTTCTTCCATGCCGCGTCGATGGCGTCGCGGCCGCGAGCGAGATTGGCCGCGTCGGCATCGAAGAGGAGCGTCGGG
>CAIPGK010000288.1 GCA_903864575.1 uncultured Chloroflexota bacterium | reverse complement strand
GGCGTAGATGAACTCGTTCCACGCAACCAGGAAGCAGAAAATTCCTGCCGCCACCAGTCCCGGGATGGCCACCGGGATCACCACCTTCTGGAACGCCTGGAACCGGGTGCATCCGTCAACCGTCGCCGCCTTCTCGAGGTTGGGCGGCAAGGTGTCGAAGTAGCCCTTGAGGATCCAGACGGTCAACGGCAGGATCACGCTCGTGAGCGCGATCACCAGCCCGGTCTTGGTGTCGATCAATCCGATCCGGCGAAAGATGATGAAGAACGGAACCGCCAGCGTCAGGGCGGGGATCATTCTCGTCAGCATCAGGAGCCAGAACGCGCTGCTCACGCCCCGATACTGCTGATAGCGTGAGAATGCATAGCCGGCCGGTCCGCCGATCACCAGGTTCACGAGCGTCACCGCGAGCGCGACGATCATGCTGTTCTTCATCGAGATGATGATGGCCTTGGCCTGGATGTTCGGTTCGCCCCCACCCTGAACCTGCTCTCCGAAGATCGCGGCCTGGTAGTTCTCCAGGGTGATCGGATGCGGAAACCAGTGCGGCGGCTTGCTGAGAATTCCGTTGGTGGTGGACAGGCTGGCGTTCAGCATCACGTAGAACGGCAGGAGCGACCAGACCGCGATCACGACCACCGCGCCGTACAAGAGGACCTTCTGGAGCCTGCGCGCGAGCTTCGGGGGAATGAGCGGCTCCCGGAACTCCAGCTTCGTCCGGGTCTGCGCCGTTCCATCCCACGCCGCGGCGTCGAAGCGGGCCACCGCGTCAGTCCCCTGATCGACAGGCGGCTTCTGCCGGCGGTTGAGGATGCCGAAATAGACGACCGCCATGATCAGGCTGATCAGACTGAGGATGTAGAGGATTGCCGTTCCCTCGCCGTACCGGGCGAAGTTGAAGAAGGTGATGTATCCCAGCCAGGAGACGACGGTTGTCGCCTCGCCCGGCCCCCCCATCGTCAGGACATAGATCAGGTCGAAGGTCATGAGCGCGTTGATCGTGTTGAGAATCACCACGAGCAACAGCATCGGCCGAAGCCACGGCAACGTGATTTTCCAGAATCGCTGCCAGGCGCTGGCGCCGTCGATTTTCGCCGCGTTGTACAGGTTTGTCGGGAGCGACTGAAGGCCGGCCAGCAGCAGGAGAGCGCTCAGGGGCGCCGCCTGCCAGATCGAGGCGATGGCGGTCATGATGAGCGCCCGCCGCGACTCGGTCAGCCACGGAACATAGGAGTCGATCAGCCCGAACTGGTAAAGAATGCCATTGAGGGTCCCGTACTCCCCGCTGTAGATGAGCAGGAAGAGCTTCCCGACCACCACTGGCGCGATCGCCCACGGCATCAGCATGATGCTGCGCATCAGCCCGCGGCCCTTGAACGATTCGTTCAGCACGAGCGCGATGAGCAGGCCAACCAGGATCCCGCCGAAAACGACGATTGCGCTGAACCAGATGGTGCGGACCAGGGAGTCCTGAAACGTCTGGTCCTGGAAGGTCTTGGTGTAGTTGCCGAGTCCGACCCAGGCCGTCTTTTTCGTCAGGAGGTTGGTCGAGTGGAGCGACATCCACCCGGAATAGAGCCACGGATAGCCCATGACCGCAAGCACGGCAATCACGGTCGGCAACACCATGAGGGTGGCGAATCGCCGGTCTGCCCGTTCGATCATGGTAGGACCGCGCCGCTTCGGAGCGGCGTCCGGTGAAACAGGAACCGACGGCGTGGCCGAGCCAGCCGTCCGGGAAATGGCCATGTGTGTGCGCTCCCGTCGGAAGGGCGAAGTCCGTTGCCCGGCGGCGATGCCGCCGGGCAACGGAGGCGCCGGTTCGCTCCCTACTCCGGGTAGAGGTCCTTCAACTCGGCCTGCAGCTTGGTCAGGTTGTCGATGACTTCCTGCTCGGTCCGCTTGCCGCCCATGAATTCCTGGATTTCGGTCATCATCTGCCAGTTCCACTCGGAGAACCACATGGTGGACTCAACCGGGCGGCCCTTGGACTGATCGAGTTGCTGGAAGTGGATCTCCATGTCCCGCCACTGCTCCCAGGAGGCCACGACCTCGGGATCGTCCAGCACCTCCGGGTACGGGTTGCCAAGACCCTTTTCGAGCGCCCACCGCTTCACGCCGTGGTACTCGCCGTCCTTGGCCTTGCCGCCAAGCCACTGCATCAGCGGCCAGGTGCGCTCGCGATCGACATCCTTGGCGCCCATCAGGTAGCAGGCAGTCCAGCTGAAGGTCTCCCGGGTGCTGCCGGGCATGATCGCGTTCCTGGTGATGCCCTTGGTCTTGGAGTTCTCGCCCATGTTGAAGGCTTGCAGGTCGTAGTCATGCACCACCATGAAGGAGTGCTCGCCCGTCATCCAGGCGGGAACCGACTCGCCTTCCTGGGTCATGATGTCCGGCGGGGTGATGCCCTCGTCCAGCATTTGCTTGTGCATATTGAGCACCTTCCCGAAGGCAACGCCGCCATCGGCGATGGTGAGCTCGTTCTTGTCATCGAAGATCGGCTCTCCCTCGGAGTAGCAGATCGCGAAGAAGCTCCAGGAAAGCTCGGCCCATCCATGGTTCTGCGCACTGAGGAAGGGATGGGCGGAAATGCCGTCCGTCTGGAGTTTCTTCGCCTGGTCGAGCATCTCTTCCCAGGTGGTCGGGGGCTTCAGACCGGCCTTGTCGAGATGCTCCTGGTTGTACACGAAGGAG
>CAIPGK010000287.1 GCA_903864575.1 uncultured Chloroflexota bacterium | reverse complement strand
GAGCATCATGTCGGTCTCGCCGGCCTTGAGGGCGGAGATCCCGGCCTGGGCGTCGCCGATGATCCGGAAGATGATCTTGTCGAGCAGCGCCTTGTCCTCGCCCCAGTAGTCGGCGAAGCGCTCCATCGTGGTCGACTCGCCTTCCTTGCGCTCGACCAGCTTGAAGCGTCCGGTGCCGACCGCCTTGAGCGCGAAGCCCTCGTTGCCGACCTCCTGGACCGAGGTCGGGGAGATCATCAACGGCTCGCCGTAGCTCTGGTTCTGCATTCGCAGGAACTCGGCGAAGGGTGTCTTCAGCTTCATCACCACGGTGTAGTCGTCGGTCTTCTCGATCGACTCCAGCGCCTCGAAGGCGTAGAAGGTGAAGCTGTTGGCGCGCGGGTAGTAGAACTCGAAATCCTTGTCCCAGATGCGGCGCACATTGAAGATCACGGCGTCCGCGTTGAAGTCGGTGCCGTCGTGGAACTTCACGCCCTGGCGGAGCGTGAAGGTGTAGGTGAGCTTGTCGTCGGAAATCTCCCAGCTCTCGGCGAGGGCCGGCTCCAGCACCGGGAAGGTGCTCTCGGGGTCGGTCAGGTTCTCGCGAGAGAGGCCCTCGAACATCTGGAGGGTGTGCTTGTAGGTGTCCCAGCCTCCCGTGGCGTGGGGATCGAAGATGTCCGGCGCGGTGGGAACGCTGATGATCAGGGTTCCGCCCGGCTGCTGCATCGCCGCCGCCCGGGTGGAGTAGAGGCGGGTGCGGCCGCCCATGCCGAGCGCGGACGCCTGGGCGATGCCGCCGAAGAGCGCCGCCGCGCCGGTGGCCGCGCCGCCGCGGAGGACGGAGCGGCGGGAAAAGCCGCTGTCGAGGATGGATCGAGGCATGGCTGTCAACCTCCCGAAGGACGCGCCCCCGGACACCCCGGCGGGAACGCCCAGTCTTCGCGATGGACCCGGCGCGGCGACAACGGTTCGCCGGCCTCATGTCGCGCTGCGGCTCGACCCCTCCTTCCCGGCTGCGGCCGGCGTGGCCGCGCCCACGGCTGCGGGCGCGGGATACAGGTGACATGCGACGCGGTGGCCCGGGCGCTGCTCGAGCAGCGCGGGTTCGGCCGTCCGGCAGATGTCCATGGCAAGCGGGCAGCGGGTGTGGAACCGGCAGCCCGTGGGTGGGTCGAGGGGGCTCGGCACGTCGCCGGTGAGCACGATCCGTTTGGCGCGCGAGCCCGCCTCGGGCATCAGCACCGCCGAGATCAGCGCCTGCGTGTAGGGATGCATCGGGTCGGCGTGGATGGCCTCGCTCGGTCCGCTCTCCACGATCTTGCCGAGGTACATCACCACCGTCTGGTCGCAGAAGTACTCGACGACGTTGAGGTTGTGGCTGATGAAGAGGTAGGTCAGCCCGAGGTCCCGCTTCAGGTCGTTCAGCAGGTTGAGGATCTGGGCCTGCACCGAGACGTCGAGCGAGGATGTCGGTTCGTCCAGCACGATGAAGGAGGGGTTGAGCGCGAGCGCCCGCGCGATGCCGATGCGCTGCCGCTGGCCGCCGGAGAACTCGTGCGGATAGCGGTTGGTCGCCTCGGCGGGCAGCCCGACCAGATTCAGGAGTTCGGCGGCGCGCCGCTGCGCGTCGGCCCGGGAGCCTTCGCCGTGGATGATCAGCGGGCGGCCGACGATGTCGCCGACGGTGCGCCGCGGGTTGAGGGAGGAGTGAGGGTCCTGGAAGACGATCTGCATGCGGGCGCGCAACTGGCGCATGGCGCGTGCGTCGAGCGGCAGGATCTCCCGGCCGTCGAAGGCGACCGCGCCGGAGGTCGGCTCGATCAACCGGAGCAGCAGACGACCGACCGTGCTCTTGCCGCATCCGCTCTCGCCGACGAGCCCGACGGTCGCGCCAGCGGGGATGGCGAAAGAGACGCCGTCGACGGCCTTCACCGCACCGGTGACCCGGCCGAAGAAGCCGCTCCCGCGGACCGGGAAGTGCTTGACGAGATCGGTTGCCTCGACCAGCGCGCGGTCGGTCATGGCAGGGCCTCCGCCGGCATCTGGTCCTCGACCGTCATCAGCCGCCTGCCCCGCTGGCCAGGGCGGGGAATGGCGCCGAGCAGCGCCCGGGTGTAGGGATGTTCCGGCGCGGCGAGGATGCGGTCGACCGGGCCGCGTTCGACGACCTTGCCGCGGTACATCACCACCACATCGTCGCAGAGCCGGGCGATCACGCCGAAATCGTGGGAGATGAAGAGGATGGCGCGGTTCGGATCGGCCGCGATCTGCTCGAGGATGTCGAGAATCTGGGCCTGGATGGTGACGTCGAGCGCGGTGGTCGGCTCGTCGGCGATCAGCAGTTCGGGCTGGCAGGAGAGCGCCATCGCGATGATCACCCGCTGCCGCATCCCTCCCGAGAGCTGGTGCGGGTAGGCGTCGAGGTTGCGCTCCACCGCGGGGATGCCCACCTCGCGCAACAGTTCCGCGGCCCGCGCCCGCGCCGCCTCGCCGGAGATCCCGGTGTGGCGGCGGAGCATGTCGGTCATCTGCCGGTTGACGGTGTAGGCGGGATTGAGGGAGGTCATCGGGTTCTGGAAGATCATCGCGATCCGCTTGCCGCGGATGTCCTGCATCCGGGTCTCGGAGGCCTGAGCGAGGTCCTCTCCGTGGAAGTCGATGGCGCCGTCCGTGATTTCGCCGGGACGCGGGATGAGCCGGAGGATGGCGTTCGCGGTCATCGACTTGCCGGAGCCGGACTCGCCGACCACGCCGACCACCGTGCCGCGGCGGACGGAGAAGCTCGCGCCGTCGACGGCGACGAGGGGAGTCCGGCCGCGGCGGGGAAAGGCGACGCGGAGGCCGCGAACATCGAGCAGGGTCTCGCCGGGGGTGCGCCCCTGGATGGTGCGTTCGCTCATGAGACCACCTGCTGGGGGTCGAGCGCGACGCGGAGCCCGTCGCCTACCCAGTTGAAGGCGAGGGCGACGAGGACGATCATGATGCTGGGCATGAGGACGACATGGGGAGCGGTCGAGATGGTGCCCTTGCCGGAGTTGACCATGGAGCCCCAGTCGGCGGTCGGGGGGCTTGCGCCGAGCCCGAAGAAGCTCAACCCGGCGGCGACCAGCACCATGAAGCCAACCAGAATGGCCCCGTAGACGATGAGCGGGGCGATCACGTTCGGCAGCATCTCGTGGAGGATGATCTCCCGGTTGGTCGCGCCGGTCGCTTTCGCAGCCTCGATGAAATCCTGGCCCTTGAGCGTGACCACCTGGGTGCGGACGACCCGCGCCATGTAGGGCACGAGAATGAAGATGATGGCGACGATCTGGTTGCGCGGGCCGGGGCCGAGCGCGCCGGCGATGAGGATCGCGAGCAGCACCACCGGGAAGGCGAAGAGGATGTCGAGGAGGCGCATGATGACCTGATCGATCACGCCGCCGTAGTAGCCCGAGATCAGCCCGAGGGCGAGCGCGATGACGGCGGCGATGACGGTCGGGGTGACGCTGACGTAGAGCGAGAGACGCCCGCCGTAGATGAGCCGCGAGAGGATGTCCCGGCCGACCTCGTCGGTCCCGAGCAGGTGGCCCTCGATCCCCGGCGCGGCGCGGCGCAGTCCCTCGAACTGGTAGTCGGG
>CAIPGK010000286.1 GCA_903864575.1 uncultured Chloroflexota bacterium | reverse complement strand
GGCGAGCGGAATGGGGCGCGTTGCGACGAAGATGTTTGCGGAGCAGGGCGCGAAAATCGTCGCGTTCGATGTCGCGGACGGGCCGCTCGAGGCGTCCATTGCCGAGGCGGGCGATCAGCACCGGGCCGCGATCCTGCCGGTGGTCGGCAGCGTTACCGACTCAGGCGACGTGAAGCGGGCCATTGCCGAGGGTCAGAAGGCGTTCGGGAAGGTGAACGTCCTCTACAACAATGCCGGGATCATGCCCAATGAGGACACCTCAGTCGAGGAGACCTCGGCTGAGACATGGCAGCGGGTGCTGGACGTCAACGTCCGTGGAGTCGCGATTTGCTGCGAGCATGGCATTCCGGCGCTGCGCGATGCTGGCGGCGGCTCGATCGTCAACATCGCGTCGTTTGTGGCGCTGCTCGGCTGCAGCGTGCCGCAGGATGCCTACACCGCGAGCAAGGGTGCGGTCCTGTCGCTGACGCGGTCGCTGGCGGTGCAGTATGGCAAGCAGGGCATCCGGGCGAACGCGATCTGTCCGGGACCGGTGTTGACGCCGTTGATGGAGACGCTGTTCGCCAGTGAGGCCGAGAAGATGAAGCGGCTCAACCGCATCCCGATGGGCCGGTTCGGGCGCGCCGAGGATATCGTCTGGGCTGGCATCTTTCTCGCGTCCGACGAGTCGAGCTGGATGACTGGCAGCCAGTTCGTCGTCGATGGCGGGATCACGGTCAACTATTTCTAAGCGACCCGAAATCCCCGGCAACCACGAAACGAGCCCGGAGCAATCTGCTCCGGGCTCGCTTCGCTGGGGAGCAAAGGTTATTGGACCGGCTCGACAAACTCCTCGGAGACGAAGCCCCGCGCTCCGGAAATCGGCTCCTTGATCGGGACCCATCCTTCCGCGGAGTCGCCGGTGACTTCGAGATCCGTGCCCGCGCCGAGAATTCCGGTGATCGGAGCCTCCGTCGTCGGCTCGGCCCGGAGGTTCAGGTCCGCCGCGGGCCGGATGATGTCGCCCTCGACATAGGTGGGGGCGTCGGTGGAACCGGACTCGTCAGACGCTCCCGTTGCCGGGCGATCGGCGTAGACGTAGGTTAGCGCCCGTTCGCCTTCGTCACGAATCCAGGCGAGGCCGCTGACGCCGCTTTCGTTCTGCTCGTCGAGGGAGACCGGAAGCTCGCGCTTGACGCCGGTCTCGTCCACTTGACCTTCGATGTTGCCGCATGCGACTGACGTTGCCGGGTCTTTCGGATCGAGACGGATATCGATGGCGTGCTCGGACTTGAGAAGGTTGTCGAGGCTGGCATTGACGACGGTGGCGCTGAAGTCGGTCGGGTTGTCCGGAGCGCCTTCGGGGGCTTCGGAGCTTGGCCGTTGCTCGGACCCGACGTCGATCAGCGGGTAGACCGCGTCTGCGCCGAGTTTGCCGCAGCGGCCCTTGAAGATGCCCGCAGGCAGGGGGTCGCTGCCGACCTCGCCGCCAATGCCGGAGGGCGGCGTGGCGCTGGCGACTGGCGTCGCGGTCTTGCCCGCCTCCGGAGTCTGAGCGTCGTTCGGTCGCGGAGACGGCTGGGGGCCGACGCTGCCGCTGCTGGTGGCTGGACCGGTCCCGATGGATGTTCCCGGGGTAGGCGTCGAACGCGGCTGCTCGATCAACTGCGGAGCGTCCAGGCGCGCCCCGCCGACCGGCAGATGCGAACAGATGCCATTGAGGCAGATCAGCCCGGACGGGCAGTCGTCGCCGGACGTGCAGATCACTGCGCCTCCGGCTGTGGTGATGGGACCGACCTGGCCAGCGTCCAGCGCCCGGCTGATCCTCGGAGCGGCAATGGTGGCCGCAAGAGCGGGGATGGCGGCAAGCAACCCGCGTCGGGTCGCCAGCCTGCGGGGAGCCGCAATCGACCTGGCAATATCGTCGAACGATCGCGGGTCCATGCAGTGGTGCTCCCGTTTCGATGGGTTCCGGCGCGTCGCCGGAGGCTGCGGATCCGAGCCGGTCGGTCCGGAGCGGCTGCGATAGCCTGCCCTGACCGTTCGGTTCTCACCCAATCTAGCGGTCTTGCGCGGGAATGCAATGGCAGGAGAGCCAGCGAAAACACCCATACGTACGCGGTGAGAGAGCGGAATTGTGACTGGGTGTCCAGCTTCGACGGAGCTTCCATCGCCCGGTGCAGGCTAAGCGTACGTACAACGTGTTCGGAGACCCGTTGGTCGTGTCTGTACGGCATGAGCCGGGAACGAGGTGGATCGCCGCTCCACGGCGGGAGGATCAGGACGTTTGGGCATCCTCCGCGAGAACCCGGTGGGCGATCGGGCATTCGAAGCACCGGCGAGCGGCGCAGAGCGTCATGTCGAGATGGATCAGACCCTGCATGCCGCGGCCACCGAGGGGGCCGAGCGTCCTGTTCCCGGCGACCTGGGCAAGTGCGCGCCGCGTGATCGTGTTGCTTGCCGGAGCTGGCAGCATCTCCCACGCCCGGGAGGCGGACTCCGAAAGTGCGTGATCGCCGGTGGCCTCGGCAAAGGCGAGCGCGAATGGGATGAGCGAACTCGACACCATGTCTCCGGCGCGGTCCGCGCCAATACCCGGAGAGGCTGGAGGCGCCGCGAGCGAAACCAGCAATCGAGCGGGGTCTGCTCCCTCCCGAAGCGGCGCAGTGATGCAGGCCAGGAGCCCGCCTCGTTCCTGGGCGGCGGCGGCGATGGCCGCGGCAACCGCAAGTCGGGCAGCCGGATGGTTGGCAGGCCGCGCACGGGTTCGCGTCCATGCGGTGGGGGAAAGGGTCAGGTCAGTCCACGGCCCTCCCGCCTCCTGCCACAGGGCCTCGATGGTCGAGGTGTCCCTTGTAGAGAACCCGGCAAGCGCGGCCTCGGACGGCGTGAACGGCAAGTATCCGGCTGCGCCGAACAGGAGGGCGCGAGCGAGATCGAGCCTGCCGCCGGCAGGTCGCGCCGCGAGGGTGGCGTCCAGCACACCGATCGGGACAAGAGCGGCGAGGGCGCGCATCGGCACCCGGTTCGCACTGAAACCGAGCCCATCGAGCAATTCTGACCAGAGCGCCTCGGCGGCTGGCTCGGTGGTCAGGCGGGCCTCGATCCTGGCGGCTCGCGCCGCGAGCCGGCGATCGCCGAGTGACCAGATGGCGTCTCGCAACCGTGCAGGGTTGGACGCGGCAAGCTCCGGCGCGCAGGCCTCGCCACCGAATCGGGTCCAAGATTCCGGACCAATCCCGACCTCGGGCAGACGGGCGATCGCGTCAGGCGGCAGTGCGACGGTTGGCAGGATTGCGCCATCGAGGGTCCGAGCGGAAACATCTGCTCCGTCGAGTACGACGTGCAGGATCACGCTGGAGTAGCGAGGGTCGCGCTGGTGGCCGTGTTCATTCCAGCCACGGCCGTTGAGGTGCATCTCCACGGCGCCGGTTCGCAGGTCACGGCCGTCAAAGAGAATCATGGCGTCCGTGAAGTCCGGGCCAAAGCCGTGGCTCCAAACGCCCCGGTGGACAATCTCGACTCGCTTCCCGTCCGTCGTGAGGAACGGACCCGGGAGCAGCCCGCGATGCCACGCGAGACTCATGGCGAGTTCGGAAATGCCCTCTGCGCCAGCCATCGCGCGCTCCACGCCGAACGATCATCGAGATGCCTGCCTTGCGCGGCAGGATACCCGGAATGATGCGAACCGGCTCGCCGGATGGCAGAGTGTCCGCTCAGACCTGGAACGAACTCCGGTCGACTGGCGGCAGTCCGGCGCGAGCGCGTTCCCGGTCGCTCCGGAACTGGTCAACCGCGGCCTGGAGCGTGCCCAAGGCGAGGGTGGCGCAGCGGACCCTGCTTTTGACGATGTCCTCGCCCATCTCTTCCCGCATCGTCGGCAGACCGAGTTCCTTCACCTCATCGAGGCTCATGCCCTTCGCCATTTCGGCGAGGATCGATCCGCCCGCCTGGCTGATGGTGCAGCCCTCGCCCTCGAAGGAGATGTCGGTGATTCGGTCGTCGTCGCCGACCTTGAGATAGATGGTGATAAGGTCGCCGCACCCGGGGTTGCCCCCGCCGAGCTGGATATCGGCGTCCTCCATCCGGTGCTTGGAGCGAGGGTGCTGGAAGTGGTCGAGCAGATGATCGATGTAGGCCTGACGATCCATTGAGGACTCCTGGAGCGTGGCGAGACGATACCGGCAGTATAGGCAGGCTTGGTCGCACGCGGCGTATCAGGGCGACGCGAGGAACGCGCCGACGAGACGTTCGGCCCGTTCCGGCCACGGGTCGCGGTCCGGGTCGAGCCGGATCAAGCGGTCGTTTCGCCGTAGCCACGTTTCCTGGTGACGTACATAACGCCGGGTGTCGCTGGTGATCGCGGCAATCCCTTGCTGGAGTTGCTCCTCGCCGCTTGGGCCACGATCGTGCTCTGGGAGAAGGCTTGGGTGCCGTCTCCTGCCGCCAAGGAGAGCGTGGTGAACGCCTGGGGGGCCGTGGTTGTCGCGCCGTAGGAGACGAGCGCGTAGGGCGCATTTCCT
>CAIPGK010000285.1 GCA_903864575.1 uncultured Chloroflexota bacterium | reverse complement strand
GGAGCCAGTGCGGCTCCCCCTGATCGTGTCGTGAATGTGGGGGCGTTCCGCGCCTACTCGAAGCCGAGCACCTTCCACGGATCGGGGGTGATGCCGATGGGCACCTCGATCAGGCAGGGCTCGTTCGCGTGCAGCGCCTCCTTGAGGGCGGTGCGAAGGGCGGCGGGGCTTTCGGCCTTGCGACCGGAGACGCCGAAGGACTCGGCAAGTTTCTGGTAGTTCGGGTTCAGCAGCTCCGAGGCGAGAATCCGGCCATCGTAGTCGTCATTCTGAATGCGGCGGACGTTGCCATAGGCGTTGTCGTTGAAGACGACCGCCACGAGCGGGATGTTGTGCTGGACGAGGATGGAGAGCTCGTTCAGCGTGTAGCCGAAGCCGCCGTCGCCGTTGATGGAGACCACCGGGGTGTCAGGCTTGCCGACTTTCACGCCCATCGCGGTGGTGAAGCCGTAGCCGAGGGTGCCCTGGTAGCCGGGGGTCAGGAAGGTGTTCGGCTCGAAGACATCGTATCCGAGGTAGGACCAGTAGCCGACCTGCGTGAACTCGCCGACGAGGATGCCCTCGTCCGGGAGTTCGGCGCGGAGGGCGAGACCATACCCCGCCTGGGGCTCGATTCCCTCGATCTTCTTCTGGAACGCGTTCCGGATGGCGGACAGTTCGTCCTTGCGGCTCGCGCGTTTGCGGTTGTGGGCGGGAATGGCGTCCGCGAGGGCGGCGAGACCGGCCTTTGCGTCGGCCTCGATGTTCAGGGCCGACGGGCCGAACTTGCCGAACTCGGTGCGGTCGATGTCGATCTGGATGACCTGCTGGCCCGGCGCGGGGTACCACTGCCAGCCGGCGGGGTCGGGGAAGCGGGAGGCGAGGACGACGACGACATCGGCCCTGGGCAGGAACTCGCCGGAGAGCAGGCCGTTCTGCGCAAGATGGTTGCGGTCGCTCAGGGCGCCCTTGCCGTGGCTGGTCTTGAGGACCGGTGCCTCCAGCAGTTCGGCGACCCGCTTCAGTTCGTCGCTCGCGCCGGATCGCTCGATGCCGCCGCCCGCGACGATGACCGGGCTCTTCGCCTCGCCGAGCATCTTCGCGGCCTTCGCAAGCAGGTCGGGGTCGCCGCCGAACCGGACCCTGCTGGTGTCTGCTCCGCCGATGCCGCCGCCGCGCGAGGTCAGCACGTCCGGGGCGACCTCGATGGCGACCGGGCGGGCGCGGCCGGTCCGCAGCTGGCGGAAGGCCTCCTCGACGGTGCCGCCGACGTCCTGCGCCGTTTCCGGGCGGTCCTGCCACTTGGTGACGGAGCGGAACATCCCGAGCTGGTCGGTGATCTCATGAAGCGCGCCGCGGTTCTTGCCGATCAGGTCGGAGCGGATCTGGCCGGTGACGCAGAGAACCGGGGAGTTGCAGGAGTAGGCGGTGGAAAGCCCGGCGGCGGCATTGAGCGCGCCCGGCCCGGGAACGACCACGCAGACGCCCTCCTTGCCGGTCACGCGGGCGTAGCCGTCGGCCATGTAGGCGGTAGCCTGCTCGTGGCGTGTGTGGAGGACGCGGAGCCGGTCCTTCGCATCATGAAGGGCAATGAACAGGCCATCGAGCTGGATGCCCGGGAGGCCGAAGATGGTGTCGACGCCCTGCGCGATGAGGGATTCGACAACGGCCTCGCCGCCGGTGAGCATGCCCGCCTTGGCGCGCGCGGCGATGTCGGGAGGGGTCAGCGTATCGGTCATCGGGCAATCGTCTCCTTGGGGGCGAGGGCGCACTGGCCCGGCGGTTCGCAATGGCGCAATGGTCGCATGTTCCGCTTTGTCCGTGATGCCGCGCGCTCCGGGTCGCGCGACATGTCGCGCTAGCGAGCAGCGGGAGCGGGGTCGAGTATCCAGCCGGGTTCGCGGTCCGGGTTGCGGGGCCCGGGAACCTCGTCGGGGATGCCGATCGGCATCTGGGCGACAAGGCGGTAGCGGGCCAGGTCCAGCCCGGTGAACGCGGCGAGCGGCTGCTCCAGCATGGCGTTCCAGTGCTGGAGCGAGGCCCCGAGCCCCTGCTCGGTCGCGGTCAACCAGATCGCATGCTGGACGATGCCCAGGCCCTGCAGGTTGAAATCGACGGCCATCTCGGCGGGAATGCCCTTCGACTCAAGGGTTTCCCGAACCGCCAGATCCTCGTACACGAGCGCGACCAGACCGGCCCGGCGGAACCCGTCGAGGCGGGCAAGGTAGCGGTCAAGTTGCTCGCCGGCGAGGTTGTCGCGGAAGGCCTGCTCGACCAGCGCCCAGAACTCGTCGCGGCGATCCTGCAGCAGGACGATGCGCCACGGGGTTGTACCCATCGAGGCAGGGGAGCGTTCGATCGCGTGGGTGATGGCCGTGATTGCCCGCGGGGGGAGATCGCCGTCCGCGAGCTTCCGGATGGAGCGGCGGCGTTCGACCAGCGCGGGCGCGAGCGACGCGGTTGCAGTTGCAGCGAGCGGTAGCGTTTCGGTTGACGACATGCTGGGTGGGTCCCTTTCGTCAGATTGTCAAGGCGGCGCCAGCCGACACCGCCAGTCCTGCGAAGAACGGTCGGAACGGGTCAGGCGGAACGGCCCGCATCGCGGCGCGCCACGGCCGCGTGGACGAGGGGGATGAGCTCCTTGCCATACTCGACCACATCCTCCAGTGGCTGGAATCCGCGAATGAGGATGTGGCGGACCCCAAGATCGTAGTAGTCCATGATCGCGTCGGCGACCTGCTCCGGGGTGCCGACGAGCGCGGTGCTGTTGCCGCCCGCGCCGGTCGCTGCGGCGATGCCCATCCAGAGGCGCTTGTCGTGGACATCGGCGGCCTGCGCGAACGCGAGCAGGCGTTGCGAACCGACAGCCGCGGCGGTCGTCGCCGTGGAAATGGCGATCCCTTCTCGGTGGCGCTTCACGAGGTCGAGATAGTGGTGGGCGAGGTCCCACGCCTCGGCCTCGGTCGGGGCGATGATCGGCCGGAAGGAGACCGAGAAACCCGGCGTCCGACCCGCCGGGGCCGCCGCCAGGATGCCGTCTATGCGTTCCTTTGTCGCAGCCAGCGGTTCGCCCCAGAGCATGCAGACATCCGCGTGTTTCGCGCCGACGGCGATCGCGCCGCCCGACGCGCCGCCGAAGTAGATGGGGATCGACGGTTGCACGGGGCGGATGTCCGAAAACGCGCCGGTCACGGAGTAGAACTCGCCTGCGAAGTCGAAGGGCGTCTCGCTGTCGCAGACCTGACGGAAGACCGTGAGGTACTCGTCGGTGCGCCGGTAGCGCGCATCCTTGGTGGTACGGTCGCCGTCACGGGCAAGGTCGGCGTCGCTCGCGCCAGAAACGATGTTGAGGGAGATGCGGCCACCCGAGAGGCGGTCCTGGGTGATGGCGGCGCGAGCGGCGATGGTGGGGGCAATGAAGCCCGGCCGCTGCGCGATCAGCATGTGCAGCCGCTCGGTGGCGGCGGCGGCGAACCCGCCGACGGCCCAGGCGTCAGGGCCGGTGGAATGGGTGCCGATCAGGACGCGGTCGAACCCCGCCGCCTCGTGCGCGCGCGCGAAGGCGCGGACGAAGCCGGGATCGATCTCGTCCTCGACGGTGAGGGCGTGCGCGCCGTCAATCTCCGAGGCGTCGTTGCAGCGAATCATGCCGATGAACTCGACGGGCATGGTCAGGCTCCAGAGACAGTGAACGCGGGACGCTGACCGCGCGACGAGCTATTCCTTGGTTATACATAAGTCTACCATGTATATGGACAATTGATCCCGAGGTTGCGGTCGATGCACCGGCGGGCAACGGCGGGTTGGGGGAGGAATGGCGCGAGATGTTGCGTCTCGCGTCCGGGCATGGTTACATGCTGCCTCTGCGGGAAGGCCGTCGGCAGGCGGCGTCCGAGGCGATGGCGCCCCGGCACACGGCAAGCGAGGACGCGATGGAGCGCGCGCCGGCGGCGGCGAACCCGGACGAACTGCGTCCGGTCTTCGAAGCGGAACACATTTCCAAGAGCTTCGGCGGCACGCAGGCGCTGTCGGATGTCTCGCTGACGCTGTATCCCGGCGAGATACACGCGCTGCTGGGGGAGAACGGGGCCGGGAAATCCACGCTGATCAAGATCATGACCGGGTTGCAGCAGCCCGACGCGGGCGAGTTGCGGATCGCGGGCGAGGACGTCCGGATCAACTCCTCGCAGGACGCGCAGCGCCTCGGGGTGGCGGCGATCTACCAGGAGCCGATGATTTTCCCGGATCTCTCGGTGGCCGAGAACATCTTCATCGGGCACACCGACCGGGGAGCGATCGTCGACCGCCGCGCGATGGAGCGGGATGCCCGTGCCACGCTGGACCGGCTCGGCGTCTCCCTCGATGTGGGCGAGCCTGCGCGCGGCCTGACGCTCGCCGAGCAGCAGACCGTCGAGATTGCGAAGGCGATCTCGCTCGATGTCCGCGTGCTCATCATGGACGAGCCGACGGCGTCGCTCTCCGCCCATGAGGTGCGGCAGCTCTTCCGCATCGTCACGAACCTGCGGCAGCAGGGGGTGGCGGTCTGCTTCATCTCGCACCGGATGGAGGAGGTCTTCGAAATCGCCGACCGGGTGACCATCCTTCGCGACGGCCGCTGGATATCCACCCAGCCGCGGGCGGAGGTGACCGTTGCGAGCGCCATCCACGGAATGGTCGGCCGCGAGGTGGTCGAGCTGTTCAAGCGGAACCGCCACGAGCCGGGGCCGGTCCGGCTCTCGGTGAAGAATCTGCATCGCGAAGGCGTGTTCGACGGCATCACCTTTGACCTGCGAGCCGGCGAGGTGCTCGGATTCGCCGGCCTTGTCGGCGCGCGGCGGACCGATGTGGGACTTGCCCTGTTCGGCATCGCCCCGGCGGACGCGGGCGAGGTCGAACTCGAGGGTCGGGATGTGCACATCGAAAACCCCCGGCAGGCGATGGAGTTGGGGATCGCCTACAGCACCGAGGATCGCCGCCAACTCGGGCTCATCATGCCGATGACCATCGCCGAGAACATATCGTTGCCTTCGTTGCCGAGGTTCCTCGGACCGGGCGGCTTCATCGACTTCGCGGAGGAGGTGTCCACCGCGGAGCGCTTCCGCAAGCGGCTCGCGATCCGGTCCAACTCGGTGGAGACCCCGGCAGGGTCGCTTTCGGGCGGGAACCAGCAGAAGGTGCTGATCTCCAAGTGGCTGGAAACCAACCCGAAGGTCCTGATCGTTGACGAACCCACGCGTGGCATCGACGTCGGCGCCAAGGTGGAGGTCCACCAGTTGATCGACGACCTCGCTGCCGAAGGGATGGCGGTCATCATCATCAGTTCGGATCTGCCGGAGGTGCTTGCCATGAGCGACCGCATCCTCGTCATGCGCGAGGGACGGCAAATGGCCATCTTCGCCCATGGAGAGGCCACGCAGGAAAAGGTGCTGTCGGCGGCGATGGGCCAGTCCGGCGATCTCTTCCCGGACGGCTCGGCGGCGGCAGCCGTTGCCGCGGAACTCGACCGCCTCGTGCAGGGCAAGGGACTGGAGGCCGGGCAATGATGGATTCCCTGCTGCGGCGAATCCGGCCCGAGCAGTTCCGCGAGGTGATTCTCGCGCTCGTCACTCTCGGCGTGCTGCTCTTCTTCGCCAGCCAGATTCCCGACTACTTCAACGGCCGCAGCGTCAACCGCCTGACCATGGGCATGGCGATCCCGCTGACGGTGGCGGTCGGCCAGGTGCTGGTCGTGCTGACCCGCAACATCGACCTGTCGGTCTCCAGCATCGTCGGCCTCGCGGCCTATGCGACCGGAACCCTGCTGGCCCGCAACAACGACCTGAACCCGTTTCTCGCCATCCTGTTCGCCATCGCGCTGGGCCTGATCCTCGGCGCGCTCAACGGCCTGCTGGTGGCCTACGGCAACGTCCCCTCGATCATCGCCACCCTCGGCACGCTCGCCCTCTACCGGGTCGCGCTCGTCGAGTTCTCCGGCGCGAAGACGGTGACGACCTCCGAACTGCCCGCCTGGCTGGACGACGTGCCCGGCGCGAACGTCTTCTCCGCCGGGGCGTACGACCTCCGGGTGATGTTCGCCGCCGCGCTGGTGGTGGTCATCCTCGGCCAACTCGTGCTGCGCTACCTGCCGTTCGGCCGCAGGCTCTACGCCATCGGCTCCAACCCGGACGCGGCGCGCTTCGCCGGGCTGCCGGTGCGGCGGGACGTGCTGCTGGCCTTCACCCTCTGCGGCGGCCTCTCCGGGCTGGCCGGGTTCATGTTCCTCGTCCGCTTCGGCAACATCACCGTCACCGCGGCGCAGGGGCTGGAGTTGCAGGTGGTCGCGGCGGTGGTGGTCGGCGGGGTGAGCATCCTCGGCGGCTCCGGGTCGATGATCGGGGCGCTCCTTGGGGTGCTGCTGATCGAGGTGCTGCAGACGAGCCTGCTGCGCTGGCAGGGGATGAGCGAGTTCGTGAAGGACGCCATTCTCGGCCTGCTGATCCTGATCGCGGTGACCGCCGACGCGGTGATCCTCGGGCGGCTGCGCGAGATGTGGGTGCGGGTGCGGCGGCGCGACCAGGAGGCGGCCCGCGCGGCCGCCGGAGAGGGGGCCATCGGTGGGTAGGCTGCTGAAGCGGCTCCGCAGCTGGGAAGGGCTGCTGCTGGTCATCCTGCTGGTGGTGCTGGCCTACAACATCCTGCGGGTGCCGAACTTCCTGACGATCACCAACCAGATCAACCTCTTCCAGCTCGGCATCGAGAAGGCCATCGTCGTGCTGGTCATGGCCTTCATCATCATCAACGGGGAGATCGACCTCTCGGTCGCCTCGATGATGGGCCTCGCCGCCGCCATCGTCGCGGTCCTCTACCAGAACGGCACGCCGATGCCGCTGGCGATCCTCGCCGCGCTCGCGGTCGGGGCGGCCTTCGGGCTGATGAACGGCTACTTTGTGGCGAAGCTCGGAATCACCTCGCTGGCGGTCACGCTGGCCGGGTACATCGGCTTCCGCGGGCTGGCCCGGATGCTGGTGGAGGACAACTCCGTGGGCGACTTCCCGGAGTGGTTCAACCGCCTCGGGCAGCAGGGGCTGATCGGCCCGGTGACGCTCTCCATCCTGATCTACATCGTCCTCGCCATCGTCGCCGCGCTGGTGCTCAACCGGACCGGGTTCGGCCGAACGACCTACGTGGTCGGCAACAGCGCGAAGGTGGCCCGCTTCTCCGGCGTCTCGGTCGAGCGGAACAAGATGATCCTGTTCACGCTGAGCGGGTTCATCGCCGCGCTCGCCGGGGTACTCTACGCGGCGCGGCTGGGAGCTGTTCGCAGCAGCACCGCCGAGGGGTTCGAACTCGACATCATCACGGTGGTGCTCCTTGGGGGAGTGAGCATCTTCGGCGGCGTCGGCACCATGCTGGGAGTCCTGCTCTCGACCTACCTGGTGCTGAACCTGCGCAACGGTCTGGTGATCGCCGGGGTAACCGGCAACACCCAGACCGGCATCATCGGCCTCCTGCTGATTCTCTCGGTGCTGCTGCCGAACATGGCGGCGGCGGCGAGGAGTCGGCTGAAGCGGCGGTCGGAATCGGCAGCGGCGACCCGCGCGCCCACTGGCGCGGGAAGTGGGGCCGGAACCGCCACGGGGTGACCATCGGCATCGCGTCGATGCGGATGGTCCGGTACATTACGCGCGAGGGCCGCGATGTGGCCCACAACGATTACGGAACGAGGAGGTTTCGGTTCATGAACGTGACACGGCGACAGATTCTGACGAGCGCGGCGGGCGCCGGCGTCCTGGTGACGACCCGCGGCGTAACCGTCTTCGCCCAGACCGAGGTCAAGACGGGCGAGGACGTCAAGATGATGCTCCTGCCGAAGTTCCTCGGCATCGCTCCGTTCGATCAGGCGAACGAAGGCGCGCAGGAAGCGGCCAAGGAACTTGCCAACCCGACGGCGTTCGATTTCGTCGGCCCCACTGCCGAGAACAGCGTGGCGGGCCAGATCGAGTTCATGACCAACGCGCCGACCGGCGGTTACAAGGTGGTCATGCTCTCCAACAACTCCGGCGACCAGATCTCGGCGGCGGCGAAGGCGGCGGCGGAGGCCGGCACCTATGTGGTGACGTGGGACTCCCCGATCCCCGACGCCTCGGGCGAGAGCCTCTTCGTGGCGCAGGTGGACTTCGACGAGACCGGCAAGGTCATGGCCGACATGGCGCTGTCGATCCTCGGCGAGGAGGGCGGCAAGTTCGCCATCCTCTCCGCCTCCCCGGACGCGGCGAACCAGAACGCCTGGATCGCCTCGATGGAGGAGGCGCTGAAGGACCCGGCGTACGCGAAGCTCGAGCTGCTCGAGACCGTGTACGGCGATGACCAGTCCGAGAAGAGCTACGAGCAGGCGCAGGCCCTGATCGAGAAGTACCCGGACATGAAGCTGATCATGGCCCCGACCTCGGTCGGCATCGTCGCAGCCGCCAAGGCGGTCCAGGACGAGGGCCTCTGCGAGGACGTCAAGGTTTCCGGTCTCGGCCTTCCTGAGGAAATGTCCGAGTTCACCATGAACGGCTGCGCCCCTGAGTTCGCCCTCTGGAGCTTTGTCGACCTCGGCTACCTGACCTACTACACCTCCTACCTGATCGCGACCGGCCAGCTCGATCCGAAGGAGGGCGCGAAGTTCACCGCCGGCCGGATGGGCGAGTACACCATCGAGAAGGATCCGACCCGCCCCGACGTCGAGGCGCTGCGCGTCGTCATGGGCCCGTTCTCGGTCTACAACAAGGACAACGTCAACGGGTAATCGCCCGTCCTGACGAGCTTCGGCCCCGGCTTCCGCAAGGAGGCCGGGGCTGCTCGTTTGCGGCCAGGAACGCCGGGCGACAAGCACCCCTCACCCGCTGGAATCGGGGT
>CAIPGK010000284.1 GCA_903864575.1 uncultured Chloroflexota bacterium | reverse complement strand
GCCGGGTTGGCTGGCTGCTCTTCCTCTTCGTTGCTGGGCTGCTCACCACGCAGGTGCTGGTCCACTTCGAGCAGCGCCTGGAAACGGTCCCGGCGCTCACGCTCTTCATCCCCCTTATCGTCGGCATCGGCGGCAACGTCGGCAGCCAGACCGCCACCACGCTCGTCCGCGCCATCGGCCTCGGCGAGGTCGACCTCCGCGATGCTGGCTGGGTGCTCGTCAAGGAACTCTCCACCGGCCTGCTGATGGGGCTTGCGCTCGGCGCGGCGGGCTTCATCCGCGGCGGTCTGGCCGCGGGCGCGCAGATTGGCCTCGTGGTCGCGCTCACGATCCTGGTGTTGACCGTCTGGTCGTCCGGTGTCGCGGCGGTGCTGCCGCTCGTCCTGCGCAAGATCGGCGCGGACCCCGCCGTCGTCTCCGCGCCCTTCATCGCCACCCTCGTGGACGCCACCGGTCTGCTGATCTATCTCACCATCGCCGGATTGGTGCTCACGGCACTCTGATCGGCCGCGAGGCTGGCGAAGCCTGCAGCCGCCGGGATACCTGAGGGCGGCTGGATGAGACGGACCGGCTCGGCGCAGCGCCGGTCGTCTGGCTCGCTATCCCGGCGCCGCCAGGCACCTGGCTCCACGGCAATGACGGAGCTCGGCGAGGCGCGCCGAAAGGAACTCGGGGGTCGGCAGCACCGCCCCGGTGACAACCGGCGGTTGGCCCGGCGGTAACAGGTTCGTGAGTTCCAGCGGATCATATTTGTAATCGTAGAGCTCGCGCTGCCCGGAGGCGTATTCGAAGTACATCAATCGCTCGGACCGCAGGCCGTAGCCATTCCCCGGCAGCAGCGGTTCGGAGATCAGTTGCAGCGGGACGTAATCCCGCCGCGCCTTCGTCAGCAGCGACAGGCCGTCCGGTTTCTTCAGCCGCGCGCCCGCGATCTGCGCGATCGTCGGCGCGATGTCGACGGTCGAGACGAGCCGCGCATCCGTACCTTCCACGAATCCATGTCCCCATGCGAGCATCGGCACCCGCGACACCATGTCATACGGGACTGCCTTGCCGATCAGCCGGTGCTGACCAAGCATCAGGCCGTTGTCGCTGGTGATGAAGACATAGGCATTGTTCAGCCTGCCAAGTCCCCGCAGGCGGTTGAGAATGATCTCGATCGCCTCATCCAGCGCGATCAGCATCTGCAGCCTGCCACGCTGCGAATCGTCGATGTTCTTGATCAGACCGGCCGCGAGCGGCTCAACCGTGGAAACGTGCGTCGGCTTGTCCGACACATCCTGTTCGTCGAACGCTTCCGTCCGCTCCACGATCGCGCCGGGATAGGCCTTCCGGTCCTGCCGCCGCACCTCCACCGGACCATGCGGCGCCGTGGATGCGAAGTAGAGGAACAGAGGATCCGCCTCCGGCGCCGTGTTGATGAAATCCAGGCAGAAATCCCGCAGCACGTCGGTGGCGTAGGCATCTTCCGGATAATCAGTCAGCACGCCGTCGATGTTCAACGGCACGCCAAGATGGCCCCTGCTCCGGGTGACGGCAACCCAGCGGTCCCATCCCGCAGGCTGCGCCTGCGTACCGTCGTAGACGTTCATGAACTTGCCGATCATCCCCGTCCGGTATCCGACCCGTTGAAGTACGCGACCGAGAGAGACACGGTCCAGGTGGCGGTCCATGTAGGCGCTGTAGCCCGCAATCTCATCCGGAGCGCCCTCGTTCCAGAATACGCCGGTGTTGTGCACGTATCGGCCCGTCAACAGCGACGCCCGCGATGGGCCACACAGGGGCGCATCGATGATGTAGTTGTTGAACATCCGGGCGCCGGCCAGCGCCTTCAGCGTGCGCGGCATGTAAGGCCAGTCGGTCTGCCGAAAGTCATCCATGTTGATGAGGACGATGTTGGGTTGCGACCCGGCGGGAGCGCGCTTCGCCTCACCGATCCGCGTCACAGGCGCTGCCGCCGTCGCTGCGAGCCCCGCAGCCCCGGTCAGCACCGCCCGGCGGTTCCCCATCCACGATCCCATCGACATGCCGTCGCCCTCACCCGTGTCATCGCCCGTCGATTACGCGGTCCACCCGACAGTACACTAGTATGTCGGCCAAATGTAACCGCACGCCTACCGATCTCGCTGCCAACAGTCGTGATTGACGGAAGATCCGCACGGTCACCCGCGCGACGGCGCCTCGCACAGAGTCAGCGATGGGGTGCATGGCGCAACCCTGAGGTCGACGCTCACACGGCCCCGCATCATGGCGCAACCTGCGAGCACCGTTTTCCCACGCACGACCCGAACATCGCCGTCAGCGACCTCAGGTAGGCAGAACCCGGCAGCCCGGACGGATAGACTTCGCCAACCTGCCCCGGGTTCAACAGATTCTGCAACTCGAACGGGTCGATCCTCAGATCATAGTACTCGCGCTGTTGGGTTTCGAGTTCGAAATACAGCAGGTCGCGCGAGCGCACTCCGCGCCCGCCGCCACCCAGGTCGGGGTCGGGATACCGGTACATCGGCACGTACTGCCTCCACCGGGTCCCAAGCAACGAAAAGCCGTCTGCCCGCGGCATCTCCGTCCCCGCCAACTCCGCGCAGGTCGGCGCAATGTCCACATTCGACACCAGTCGCGCGTCCGTGCCCGCCGTGAATCCCGGCCCCCACGCCAGCATCGGCACGACCGCCGACGGCGTGTACGGCGCGTGCTTTCCGGTCAGCCGATGCTCTCCGAGCATGTAGCCGTTGTCGCTGACCACGAACACGCAGGTGTTGTCCCAACGCCCTGCGCGCTTCAGGTCGCGCAGCAGGCCGGACACGATTTCGTCAACGGACAGCATCATTTCCATCCGCGCCCGGTTCGATCGCTCGAGCGCGGCGATCTGCGGAACCGTCAACTGCGGAGTCGACGCGATGTATGCAGGCTTGTCGGATACGTCGGCCTCGTTGAACGACGCTGGTCGCTCAAGCGGAACGGTGTCATAGCGTCCGCGGTACTTCCGCTCCGGGTCATCCGGCAAATGCGGCTCGACCGGGCTGAACAGCAGCAGCAGCGGATCCTCAACCGGCGTCGAGGCGATGAACTCCGACGCATAGTCACCGAAGACCCGCAGTCCGTAGGCCTTTCGGTCCGTGGTCACGACCTCGCCATCCACCCGAATGACCGGCGCAACATGCGCGCCTTTTTCCACCGCCACCCAGCGGGACCACCCGTCAGGAGCGGGGTAAGCCACCTGGTAGCCATTGAGGTACTTGCCGATCGAGGCGGTCTGGTACCCTTCGCGCCGCAACACCGACCCGATGGCCACCTTGTCGAATGCCTGATCCGTCCATGCCGCCCAGCATTCCAGGTTGCCCGGCATAACCACCCCGTGATTGTGCGCATAGGCTCCGGTGAGCAGCGAGGCGCGGCTTGCGGCGCAGTACGGAAACCCTATCGTGTAGTTGGGAAACCACGTCGCGCCCTTCAGCATCTTGCGGGTGCGCCGCATGACCCGCCAGTCCGCCGTCCGCATGTCGTCCAGTTGGATGATGACGATGTTCGGCTTCGTCGGTCCCGGCGCGGGCTTCCGCGTTCGGGAGCCCTTCCGGGCGGCCGCGCCTTCTCCCACCGCGGTCACCGGCGCGCCGATCAGCCCCGCAAGCACCTCGCGGCGGGAGCGGCGGCCATCGGCCGGCACGCGGTCCTGGTCTTGCCCATCGGCGACAGCCTTCTGGCCCTCGTTCACCCGATTCCCTTTCATGCCCGCCGTGAGCACTGCTCTCCGACACATTTCCCCAGCGCTGCCGTTTGGGCATGCAATGCCAGCGATCCGGGCAACCCGGCGGGCCAGACATCCCCGGTATACCCCGGAGGCAACAGATTGTTCAGTTCGAACGGGTCGTTCGTCAGATCGTAGTACTCCCGCTCGCCGGTATCGAGTTCGAAGTAGAGCAGCTCACGCGAGCGCAGACCCCGGCCAGCGCCCGTCACGCTGGACGCCGCGTGGCGCATCATCGGAACGAAGTCACGGGCGCGGTTGCCAAGCAGCGAGAAGCCATCCGCCTCGGGCATCTCGACGCCCGCAAGTTCGGCGCAGGTCGGCGCGATGTCCACATTGGAAACCAGCCGCCTATCCGTCCCGGGGTTGAATCCCGGCCCCCATGCCAGCATCGGCACGACCGACGACGGCGTGTACGGGGCATGTTTCGCCCGCAATCGATGCTCCCCGAGCATGAAACCGTTGTCGCTCACCACGAACACATTGGTGTTGTCCAGTCGTCCCGCTGCCTTGAGGTCGCGAAGCAACCCGGAAACGGCGTCATCGACCGAGAGCAGCATCTGCAACCGTGCCCGATTGGACGCCGCGAACTCGGCGATCTCGGTTCCCGTCAACGGCGGGATCTGTGAGACGAAGGCGGGTTTGTCCGAAACGTCGGACTCGTTGAACCACGGCTCGGCTGGCAGCACGGCTCCGAGAAACCGGTCCCGGTAGCGCTTGTCCGGCGTGTCAGGGTTGTGCGGTTCGAGTGGATTGAAATAGAGGAACAGCGGCTCCGTCGCCGGGACGGACGTTATGAACGCTTTCGCATAGTCCGCCAGCAATCCCAGGGTAAAGGTCTCCTTCGGTGTTTTCACCACCACGCCATCCACGGAAACGCGCTGCCCAAAATGGGCCTGCGCCTCGGTGACAACCCAGCGGTCCCACCCCTCGCAGGGCGGTTCCTCCACCACATAGCCGTTCATGTACTTCCCGATGGCCGCGGTCAGGTACCCCGCCTGCTGCAGCACCCGGCCAAGGGCAATCCGATCGTACTTGCCCTGCCGCCATGCCTCGAAACACGCTGACTGCACCATCGAGACAACCATATGGTTATGCGCAAACTTACCGGTCAGCAGCGAGGCTCGGCTGGGCGAGCAGTACGGGAACCCGATTACGTAGTTCGGAAACCACGCCGCCCCCTTGAGCATCCTCCGGGTGCGGCGCAACGTGGGCCAGTCCGCCGCCCGCATGTCATCCAGTTGGATGATGACGATATTCGGCTTCGTGCTGCCCGGCGCAGGCTTCGACGGCTTCTCGCGCTTCCGGGCAGACGCGTTCCCGCCAGCCGCTCCCGCAACCGGCGCACCGATCATCCCCGCAAGCACGCCCCGCCGTGAACGTCGGGCTGCAGTCGTCGTCATCTTCCGCACCTCGCACGATTGATCCACTACTGCCCCCGAGCCACCACCGTCACGCGCGCCACAACGTTCGCGCCACCCTGCCATCAGACGGACTGGGAGCACGTCTGCCCGCGGCACGCTCCATAGGCCTCCGTCAGGGCGTGCAATCCCTTCGATCCGGGCAGGCCAGCAGGGAACACATTCTCGGGACCGCCCGGTGGAAGGAGATTCACCAGTTCCATGGGATCGTTCCGCAGATCGTAGAACTCCCGCTCGCGGGTCTCCAGTTCGAAGTAGAGCAGGTCCCTGGAGCGGAGACCACGGCCTCCGCACCCCTCTTCCACGCTGGGAAACCGGTACATCGGCACGTAGGCTCGCTCGCGCCGGCCGATCAGCGAGATGCCGTCCGCGTCCGGCATGACCGTGCCGGCAAGTGCCGCGCACGTCGGCGCGATGTCGACATTCGAAACCAGGCGCATGTCGGTCCCGGCCTTGAACCCCGGCCCCCAGGCCAACATCGGTATCACCGCCGATGGCGTATACGGCGCATGCTTCTCGCTGAGGCGATGCTCGCCGAGCATGTAGCCGTTGTCGCTGACGATGAAAATGGAGGTGTTGTCCAGGCGGCCCGACTTCTTCAGGTCACCGATCAGGCGGGAAATCACGGCATCAACGGAGAGCAGCATCCGCATGCGGCCGCGATTCCATTCCTCCGCGGCGGCGATTGCCTCGGCGTCCAGCAACGGCATCGATGACACATAGGCCGGCTTGTCCGAGACATCCGCCTCGTTGAAGGCGCCCGTACGCGGCAGTGTCACCGACGAGAAGCGATTCCGGTACCGGTTCTCCGGTTTGATCGGGCCGTGCGGCTCGTTCGGGTTGAACATGACAAAAATCGGCTTCGTGAGCGGCGTCTGGAAGATGAACTCGGAGGCGTAGTCACCAAGCACGTTGGTGGTGAACGACTCCTTCTCGGTCGGGACGACCTTGCCATCGAGAACGATGTTCTGCCCGAGGTGACCGCCTCCCGCAAGGCCAGCCCACCGATTCCAGCCAGCGGGAATGCGGCTATCCTCCTCGTACCCATTGATGAACTTGCCGTTCATCATCGTGCGATACCCCGCGCCCTGCAGCACGCTGCCAAGCGCGATGCGGTCGAACTGCTCATCCTGCCAACGTCCGAAGCACGCTCGCTCGTCAGGTGACACGATGCCGTGGTTGTGGGCGTATTGCCCCGTCAGCAGCGAGGCCCGGCTGGCTGCGCAATAGGGGTACCCAACGACGTAGTTGGGGAACCAGGCCGCGCCCGAAAGCGCCCTGCGCGTCCGCCGCAGCACCGCCCAGTCGGCGGTGCGCATGTCGTCGAGTTGAATCAGGAGGAAGGACGGCGGCGTGGACGTTCCCTTTTCCTCGTCCTTGCGCTTTTTCCCACCCTTGCCGCCTGCGCGCGCAATTGCCCCGACTCCTGCGCCAGCGATACTTGCCGCGCCCCCCAGCATGCCCCGGCGCGTCACGCGCAGCCTCGAGTTTGCCATCGTCGCAATCTTTCCTCGCCAGTTCGCGGTGTCTCGATGACGTCGCCGTTCACCCTCCGGCGCACGTCGCCGTTCGGAGGCTACCACGCCATTGATACAAGCCGCGTTTACCAACCCGCTCCAGTCGCTCCGCTCACAGCCAATCCACGCGATGGAAGAACCAGCCGAGCCCGCCACCGACAACGGCCATGAGCGCCAGCGCGTACGCATACCCCCACTGCCATTCAAGTTCCGGCATGTTCACAAAGTTCATACCATAGATTCCAGAAATGAGCGCCATCGACATCAGGATGATCGAGGCCGAGGTCATCCGCTTCACCGTCTCGTCCAGCCGGAAGGAGGCCATCGACACGCTGATGTCGAGCGCGGAGGAGAGGAGGTCGCGGTAGGTATCGACGGAATCTGTTATCCGCAAAAGATGGTCGTAGACATCCTGGAAATAGGTGATCTCCTCGCGGCTGAACAGCGGCGCATCCCGGCGCACCAGCACGTTCATCACGTCCCGCTCGGGAGCGACGACCCGACGGACGGCCAGCAGATCCTTCTTGAGCTCGAAGAGCTCCTCGTGCGTCTCCACAGCGTCGCCGGCAAAGATCTGCATCTCCAGATCATCCACGCGCTCGGCCAGTTCGTCGATGACAGGAAAGTAGCCGTCGACAATCGAATCGAGCAGCGAGTAGACCAGCAGGCCGATGCTGGGGGTGGCGGTCTGCTTCAGCACCGCATCGTTCCAGCGGATAGCGGTTTCCTCGAGCACCGCGAGATCGCCTTCGTGCACGGTGATCATGTAGTGGCGCCCGGCGAACAGGCTGATTTCCCGGGTGCGCGGCCGGTCGTCGATCAGCTCCAGCGCGTAAAAGACGATGAAGACCGAATCCTGGTAAATGTCGATCTTCGGCCGCTGGTGTCGCCGCACCGCGTCCTCGATGGCGAGCGGGTGCAGCCCGAACTCCCGCCCGACCCGTTCCATGTCCGCGTCGTTCGGATCGTCGATGTCCAGCCAGATCAGACGGTTGCCGTCGTCCGGCGGCGATGCGATCTCCCCGATGCCGAGGCCCTCGAGCACCCCGTTTTCCCCGCTCGCCACCTTGACCCGGATCATGCCGCTCCCACCGCATCGCACGCTGCCCAACCACCGCGCATGGTACACGGCGACGCGCTCCGACCCTGCGGTTCAGCGGCCCCCGGTCATGCAGGGCCGCCGAACCGGGGGCGCAATCGCCGCCATGCTCCCGTGCGAACCCCGATTTCCGCCACCAGCATGACGAGCGCCAGCGCGAGCGGAACCGGCCAGACCGGGCGCCATGTCCGGGCGGGCGCGCCGGTCAGTCCTTCTGCGCTGAAAGCCGCCGCGGGGTCGTCGAGGGAGAGCATCCGGCCTCCCGACCGGGCCGCAAGTTCCTCCAGCAGCGCCACCCCGCCCGGAGCAGGCTGCAACTCCGGGGATGGCGGCACCGCGAATCCCGCCGTCTCCCGCTGCCCGTCCGCCCCGGCGAGGTCGATCCGGTACGCTCCCGGCTCCGGCGCGGAGACCCGCAACTGCCACTCGCCAGGGCCGGTCTGCGCCAGCGCGCGGTTCGCGAGCACCCCACCCGACGGGGTCGTGATCGTTGCCGTCATCTCGCCCAGCGCGGCAGCTGGCGCCTCGTCGCCCGCCGCCGTCACGCCGATCACGGCATCGTGCCCGTCCCGCTCCACCGAGACGAGCAGCGGGCGGTTTTCCGGGTCCGGCAGCGCCCACCGGACCATGCCCGTCCAGAATCCATCCGCGCCGGGCCACGCTGCCCACTGCGACGCGAGATCGCTTCCGTCGTCGGCGGTCCACGCAACGACCCGGCCAAGCCCATACTGCCACGTCGCCAGCAAAGGGTCCTCCCGGTCGCTGGCGAGAATCACCTGCGCCTCGGGCCGCGCCTCCGCGAAGTCGTAGCCGTCGAGCGGCGGCAGGTCGGACGGCTCATACCCGGCGAGGATCGGGCTGGGAGCGGTCTGGATCGGCGGGAACGCGCCGCGCACAACCGACTGGCTCCCCGCGCTTTGCGCCTCCTCCAGCGTGACGCGGGGGATGTCCTCGGGCTGCTCGGTGAAGTGATAGCGCCCCCCTCCCTGGTCGGCGAGGAAGTTCAGCAGATCGGTGTCCGCGTCCTCGCCGATCGCGATGGTCGACAGCGTTGTCCGCTCCCCGAGGCTGCTCGCGAGCAGTTCGAGGTAACTGTCCCGGGTGCCCGTCCGCGACTTGCCGTCGGAGAGCAGGATGACGTGCTTCGCGTCGGCGTCCACGTTCCGGATTGCGTCCAGCCCCGCAGCGAGCGCGGGCAGGATCTCCGTGCCGCCATCGGATTCGATGCCCGAGACGAGCTGGTCGATCCTCCGGCGATCGTCCTCGCCCTCGATGGCCGTCATCGGCACGACCCACTCCTGCCGGTCGTTGAAAAGCAGCACGCCGATCTGGTCGCCCTCGGCCAGCGCGCCTGCCGCCAGGCGAACGGCCTCCTTGGCCATCTCGATCTTGCCCGTGCCCCCAAGCGGGTCGTAGCTCATCGATCCCGACTTGTCGACGATCAGCAGCAGAGCCACCCGCTGCCGCTGCCTGCCATCCGTCACCTTCACCGTGACCGGCAGCGTCTCCTCCAGCCGCGTCCCGGCATATCCTCCCGGCCCGTAGCTCGATGTGCCGCCGATGACGACCAGCCCGCGCCCGAGCGACCGCGTCGCCTCCTGCAAACCCGCCACCTGATCCAGCGTGAGGTCCTCGGCGGGAACGTTGTCCAGCACAAACCCGTCGTACCGCGAAAGCTCCGACAGCCGGGAGGGCACATCTGACGGCGCGGCGAGGGAGACCGCCGCGCCGGACCGTTTCAGGGCGTCCCGCAGCGGCCCCGGATCGGCCCCGGCAGGCGTGACCAGAAGGAGCGTCGGTTCCCCGCGCACGACCACCGGCATCGAGAGCGCATCGTTGCCGCTCGCCCGGTTCAGGTCGCCGTCGCCGCGCACCCGCACTTCCAGCGCGTGAAACCCGGGCGGCAAATCCTCGGCAGTGAAGGCGAAACTGTTGCTGCCTGGCTCCAGCACAACGTCCCGCGTCGACAGGAGCGTCCCATCTGCCCACAGCTCGAGCGCGGCCGATCCAGCAGCCGGCGCATTCACCGTCGCCAGCAGGCTCACCGGATCGCCCTGCCAGACGGCGCGCGGCGCGCTGGCCCCACCCACCCGCAGGTCGTCATCCGCCGCGCCGGGGAGCGGCGCCACGTCGATCGGCACCCCGTCCGCGGCCGCCTGCGCCGCCTGCGGGAGAACGCTCCCGGCATTTTCTGCGCCATCCGAGAGCAGCACGATCCGGCGCGCCCCGCCGAGCGGCAATGCCCGCGCGAGCGCGATGGCGCGTTCGATGTCGGTGTAGTCGCGGTCCACGTCGGGCAGGACAGTGGCGGATTCCCAGCCGGGATCGAGCGATCCCGCGGGCGCCGCGGGTGCAGCGACCCGCGGCGCGCCGCCAAAGGCGATCACCGATGCCCGATCCCCCGGCGCGGCCCCGGCAAGCGCGGCACGAATCCATCCCATCGCCGCGCCATCGGCCTCGCCGATGCTGCGGGAGCCGTCCAGCACGAAGACGGTCGTCGCCGAGCCTCCCCCGGCCGCGAACAGGGGCTGGGCCAGCGCGACGGCGAGGAGCGCGATCCCAGCCATTCGCAGCCCGACAGCGATGGGCGACATCCGGCCCCGGCGGACCCCCAGCACCCAGCCGAGCGCCCCCGCTAGCGGGACCAGCAGCAGCATCGCCAGCGCGGCGGGCTGGGCGACATCGAACGCCATCAGCGGCCGCCTCTCAGCGCGGCGCGGCGCGGCCAGAGCGCGGCGATCCACTCCGCCGCAAGCGCGGCCAGCGCCAGCAGCGCCAGCAACGGCCACAGGTAACTGACGACCGGCGACGACGCGGCGACACCATCTCCTCCCGAAGGAGCAGCGTCAAGCGCCTCCGCCAACCCCGGGTTGGGCCGCAAGTCGGACTCGCGCGGATGCCCGGCGTTCACCACCACGGCCATCTCCCCGGTCATCGCTCCGGAGGCGTCCTTCTCGATGATCCGGTACTCGCCGGGTGCGCCGGTTCCGGTATGGACCACCGGCTGCGCGCCCGCCCCTGACCCGCCCCTCCCTCGCGCGACCGGAATGGACACCACCTCGCCCCCCGGGGCCGCAATCTCCACGGTGGCCGCGCCAGCACGCGGCTCGAAGCGCAGCGGTTCCCCCAGCGCCAGTCCGGCAGGCGGGGGCGCGGGTGCAAGATCGTTGACCGCGTTGGCGATCAGGATGGGGAAGGCGATGCGGCGCGGAAGATTCGACCCTGCGAGATCGAAGGCCAGCACGATCGCGTCCTGGCCGGACAGGGTCATCCGCAGCGCGAGCGGCCCGTCGGCGCTGCCCAGCACGGCCTTCGCTCCCGGCGGGGTCTCCAGCAGCGCGGCCTCGCTGAAGGTCACCCCGGTCAGGTCCACCCCGGCCAGCAACGCATCGCCGGCCTCGATCCGGTCGATGGCGGGATTTGGCAGCACGCCCAGCACCGGCAAGGCCCCACCCGGTTGCGGCGCAACCACGAGCAGTGGTGCATCCAGCCGCGCCAGCGCCTCCTGCGACGCCGCGACATGCTCCAGCACCACCAGATCGAATCGCCCAAGCGCCTCGCCGCTCTCGAGTCGCTCGCCCGGCTCCACCGTCAGCGACGCGCCGGGTATGGCGGCCAACACCCGCTCCAGCGGAGAGGCGCTGTCCGAGACCAGCAGGATGCGCAATGCCAGCGCGCTCTCCCCGGCGGCCAGCGGCAAGGTAGCCTCGTTGTCCGCGAGGAGGGCATCGGCGTAATCCAGCCGCACCGTCGCGGTGCGTGCCCCCGGCGGCAGCGCCCAGCCGAGTTCGACCGCGCCGCCCTCGGGTGGGATGTCCACCTCCTGCCGGGCTGCCTCCAGACCGTCGGCCAGGAGAACGACCGGCGCGGAAACCGCGTCCGGTCCGAAATTGACGATCCGCGTGTAGAGCGACGGCACATCCGGCGCGGCGGGGGAAGGCCGCGACGCGATGGAGACGATCGCGGCGTTCGCGCCACCGCCTGGCACGATCTCCAGCGCGACCGGCGCACCCAACCGCGCCACCGACGCAGGATCGGCGGCCAACGCGCCGTCGGTGAACAGGACAGCCTCGCGCTCGCGGCCCGGCGCGCCGAGGTCGGCGGCAAGAGCGAGCGCGGCATCCAGATCGGCCCGACCCCCGGGGAGCGGCAACGCGGCAATCCGCTCCCGCAGCCTCAACAGCGACGGCCCATCCGAGGCCCCCAGCGAGCGCACCTGCGAGCCGAGCACCAGCACCGTCGCGGCGTCACCCTCGCCGAGTTCCTCCAGCCGGGAAAGCGCCGCGCTCTTCGCGCTGTCCCAGCGTGTGGCGCCGCCCGTCCCGGTCGCGGCCATGCTGGACGAGCCATCCAGCAGCACGACGAGGTGGCGCGGCTCGGTCCGCAAATCGACTCCGAACAGATCCATCGCGCGGCTCGCCACCGGCCGCCCGAGCGCAAGCCCGAGCGCAAGCGCCGCCAGCAGTTGCAGCACCAGCGGCAGCGTCAGCGGAGGCCGCCGGAAGCGCGCCTGCGGGGTGGGCGTCGGCTCGGCCGCCTGCCAGAAGCGAATCGCGGGGAACCGGCGCACGAGCGGTTCCGTGTGCCGCATGTGCAGCAGCAGGATCGCGGGGACCCCGACGAGCGCCAGCAGGCCGAGCGGCCAGAGGAAGCTCACGCCACCACCCCCCGCTCGCGCAGGAGGGCAATCGCGGTCTCCCCGATGTCCCAGCCGGTCAGCAGACGCAGGTAGCCCGCCCGTTCGTCCGCGCAGACCGCCTCGATCCCGGTCAGCCACGCCGCCACCTGCTCGCCGTAGCGGGCGAGCACCGGGTCATCCGGGGTCAGCCGCACGGTTGCGCCGCTCTCGCTGTCGACCAGTTCCACCAGCGTCGCCGCGCGGGGATCCTCCCCGGCGAGAAACTGCGCCGCCGCTTCAGGCAGAAGCTCGGCCTCGTCCAGCACCTGCACGATGGTCGCCTCCCAGCCGCGCGCCCGCGCGTCGCGGAGGAGCGGCCGCAGGTCCTCGGGTTCGCCGGTCAGCAGGTCTGAAATGATCACGAGAATCCCCGGTCGTCGGTGGGCGTGCAGGTAACGCGCCAGCGTGTCGAGCAGGGAGGTGCCGCCGAGCGCGGGCATGGCCTCCAGCGCCTTCAGCATTGGCAGCGCCTGCGACCGCCCCTGCGCGGGACCGAACGCGTGACCCGCGCGGTCGCCGAAGGGGGTCACTGTCACCCGGTCGAAGTGCCACAGCGCGACGTACCCGAGGGTTCCCGCGATTCGTCGCGCCTGCGTGAACTTGGACGGCCGTGCCGGATCGCCCCGCCACTGCATCGACTCGCTGGCGTCCAGCAACAGGTGCACTCCCAGTTCCGAGGTCACTTCGCTCAGTCGGATAAACAGCCCGTCGAGCCTTGCGTAGGTGTTCCAGTCGATACGCCGGAAGTCGTCGCCGGGGCTGTAGGGCTTGAAATCGGCGAACTCCGGGGACACCCCGCGACGCCGTGAGCGATGCTCCCCGGCGATCCCCTGCGCTCGCAGCTGCCCCGGCAGCATCGACAGCCGCCGCAGCCGACCGAGGAACGCCTCGTCGAAGACGACCTCATGCACGGGCGCTTCGACCGATCCGGCGGACCGTCCCGGCCACGGCCAGCGGCGGCTCATCGCTGTCCCTCCGTACCGGAGAAGTAGTTCTGCACGATGTCGCGGTACTCGGCCGGGACGTGGTTGCTGTCCGGGCCGCTTTCGCCGACTTCGCCCTGCACCGCGCTGCCGTTTCCAGCCGTGACGCCGGTCCCCGCGCCGGGCAGGGCCGAACCGCCATCGGCGCTGGTCTGCACGCCCTGCTGGCCACCCTGGCCGCTGGGCAGCGAGATCGATTCATCACCCACCTGCGGTTGGTCGCCGTCGTCGCCGAGCGCGCCGTCGCCCTCCGTCACCCGCTGCTCGGGCGCGGGGCCGGGCTTCGCCTCGCTTTCGCCGTCGGCCGAACCGGTCCCGGATCGGCGGGTGGCCTCCCGATCGGCGCTGTCGCCCGACCCCGCGCCGCCGCCCTGCCCGGACCGCGGGGCGTCGCCCTCCTGCTCTCCGCGCCCGGCGCCGCTCTCGGTTCCTTGCGAGCGGTCGCCCGATGTCTGCTGGTCGCCTTCGCCACCGGAGGCAGCGTCCTCGTTTCCGGAGTCTCCGGCGCCCTTCTCACCCTGTCCGGCGTCGCTCTTTGTACCGTCGCCTTCGGAGCCGCCTGCGCGGGAGCCCTTGCCGGGATCGCCTGGTTCGCCGTCAGTCTGCTCTCCCTGCTGGCCCTGTCCCTGCGCATCCCCCTGCTGGCGGGGCGCGCCCTCCTCCTGCATCCGGCGCTGCGCCTCCGCGAATCCTTCAGGATCGCGCTGTTGCGCCGCGCGCATCATGTCGGCGAGCTCCGCCTGCGGCGCAACCTGCTGGCCCGCCGTCTCCACCGCCTCGGCCAGCGAGCGCAGTCCCTCCTGCGCCGGTTTCTCACCCTGCCGCAGGCCGGATGCAGACTCCTGGGCGGCAGGCCTGAGCCCGTTCGTCCCCTCGCTCATCGACTCCGCCGACCGGTCGAGATCGGCGGCCAGATCCTGCCGCGCGCCCTCCGAGAGCTGGGGCGCGTCAGGCGCGAGTTGACGCAACTCGTCCGCGGCCCGTTCGTAGTCGCCCTGCCCGATGGCCTCCGCCGCCCGGCGCGTCACCGCATGGTCCGCCAGGGCCTGCGCGAGCGCCTGCAAATCCTGCCGCGCCTGATTGGACTCCTGCGCCTTCGCCACGGCATCCTCGGCCGAGAGGGGAGCGTCGCCCGCGGCCTGCGCATCCGGTGCGAGATCCACCGCGGCCGGGAGCTCGGCGGCGGGACTGAAGACAGGCACGTATCCCGAGACCAGGTCCGGCGGTTCCCCGCCCACCCCGCGCAGGAAGGCCAGCGCCGCCAGCGACAGCGCCCAGAAGACCGCAAGCACGATCTCCCGCACCGGCGGCCGCACGGCAAGCAGCAGATCGCGCTTCACCTGCTCGACAGTGTTCGCCCCGTCCGCCATCTGAAGGTATGGAATCGCGGCGCGCTCCCCGGACGCGGGTACGGATCGACCCAGCCCTTCCACCGCCGTCGTCATCCGCTCCTGCAGCAGCCAGGTGCGGTCGAGCATCGCGGCGGTCCGCGCCCTCGATGGCTTCGAGCAGACGCCGACTGCCAGCCCGATCACCGCCCCGATCGCCATCGCCATTCCGGTCAGCCGCAAATCGAGCGGAGGTCCGCCAGTCATCAGGCTCCACGCCATCCAGATGCATGTGCCGAGCAGCGCGAGCCACGCCCCGCGGAACACGCCCTGGACCATCGCCCGGACCCAGAGGCGCGCGCGAATGCCGTCCAGCCCCTTCAGGAAGACCTCCCCGGCCAGGCCGAGGGTCTCGGGAAGGTCGGGCTCCCGGGCCGGCAGATCGGGCGCCGGCACATCGGACCAGATCCAGAACGGCGTGGTCAGCGTCCGCCAGGCGCGGGTTGCCCCGTCCACCCCGGTGGACGGCATGGCAGCCCCGGCGGCAGCAGCGGAACGGCGCATCGCGAGGTCGCTCATCGCCCCGTTCCCCAGTCGAGATCGGACGGCCCACGCGCCCAAAGCCAGAGCGCCAGCCACGCCGCGCAAAGAAGCGCAAGGACCACCAGCACGATCGTCAGCCTCTTCTGCCGGTCATCCAGATCGTGCAGCAGCGAAACGGCCTGCTGGTGCATCTCGGCGTCCCCCAGTTCCGCATAGGCCGTGCCCGCGGCAAGCGCGGCGGCCCGCGCCTCCGGGTAGGTGCGCCACGATCCGGAGAGCGAGGAGGCGACGGTAAAATCACCCGCCGCGGTCATTCCGCGCTCGGCCAGCGCGCGGTAGCGGGAGACCAGCGCTTCGGGCCGCAGCGCCGCTGGCGCGGCCACATAGAGCGATTCCGCCTGGTCGAGCAGGGCGGCGGCCCGTTCGTAGGCATGGCGGTCGAGCGCCTGCTCGGTCTGTTCCATCAGCGTTTCCGCCTGCAATGCCTGCCCGGCCTGCCGTAGCAGCGGTTCCGCCTCGGCCTGCCGCTCCGTCATCCCGAGATCGGTGAACAGCCGCAGCGAGCGCTCGACTTCGCGCTCCGCAGCGGCGTAACGGCCCGCGGCAAACAGATCACGCGCCGGCTGAAGGTCGAACCCGGCGAAGAGGTTCTCCCGCCAGCCCCCGGAGGTCCACCGCGGAAGGTCCTCCTTCCATTGCGTTTCGACGTCACCCGGCGGCCGCTGGTAGACGTCGCGCATGACAGCCCGCCAGTCCGGCTCGAAGGTGAACCCAAAGAGGAACGCGCCAAAGGTCTTGAGCCCGTACCGCTCGATCATGAAGGCCGTCATGCTGTAGGCATGCGCGCCGAAGCGGTCGCCGTCAGTCATGTCCGGGTTGGGGCGGTTGAGATCGGACCACGAAAGCAGATCATTCCGGGCGCGGGCGTCCTGCACGACAGCCGCCATCCGCGCCACCCGCGCCGGGGCGAGGCGCTCGACATACCGCGCATACCCCTCGGCGAAACCGGCGGGAACCGCTCCGTCGCCCGCCATCGCCACCAGTGCGTGCGCGACGGCATGGCGCAGGGTTGCGGTCGCCTCCACCTTCGAGAGCGCGAGCAGCGGATCGACGGCGACCACCACCACGCCATCCTTCGTCGCGAACGCAGCAGGCGGGGTCCCCGGCTCGGGCAGCAGGTCCTGTTCGCCAGCGAGCAGGGCATCGGCGGATTGATAGAGCCGGATCGCAAGCGGGCCATCCAGCGGCGGCAGCGCCGCGCCGATTTCCTGCACCGCCGTATCGAGCGTGGCTCCCCAACTCCCCTGGAACGCCGACGAGTCGACCGACTCACCGGGCGCGGCCTGGACATCGACCCAGCCACCGACAGGCATCCCGCTCTCGGCAAGGGTCCGAGGCGCTTCCGCCACCCCCGGATCGGGCAACGAATCCTGCGCAAGGGCCGGGGAGGAGAGCCACAGGAACGCCAGCGCGCTCGCGAGCGCAACCGGAATCCGGAGCGCGCACGCGGCTCGGGCGAGGAGCGTTCGGGCGGGTTGCCAGTGGATCATGGGACGCTCCGGACGCCGGACCACTCGCCGGCGCGACCCGCTCCGGCGGACGCTGCGCCGCCCTCGGGTCAGGGTCACGAGTATACGACGCGCTCCACGCCCCAACGTTGCGCGAGGCAACGCAAACGCCGTCCCCGGCAGCAGGGTGCATGTCCCATGTACGCCCCGGCACGGGAACCGGTTCCCCAGCCATCTTCACGGGCACGCGGAGAGAGGCGCCAGCCGCCCGGGCCGCATCATGCGGATAACCGTTGACGCTGCGGCCCGGACAGCCTATCGTTGACCGCGAGTCACACCCGGCGACAAGAGCCGGGCCCCCGCGTGCCCGAAGGTTCCCCGCAAACCGGGAGGGCGGCCGCGCCGGCGATGTCCGGCCCACGCGACGAGGCTCCAGATGTACGTGTTCGGCTGGTTGCTGGCGTTCCTCTCCATCGTCGCGAGCGGGGTCGTCGCGCCGGTTTCCGCCGTGGCCTTCGCCCAGACCACCGCGCCGCAGGGGACCATTGTCCTCTCCACCCTCCTGCCGCCAGCGTCCGCGATCCCGGTCCCGAACGCCGAGACGGTCGATGGCGCGCAGGACCTGTTCACCATCGCCGCAACCTTCCCCGACACCGCCATCGCGATGCGGAACCTCCAGCAATGGGGGTTCGAGGGCAACGCCTGGCGTGACTATGCAGCCTCCTGGTGGGACGATCCCTACCTGCTCAGCCGGGCCGAGGTCAGCCTCCACCGCTTCCGCACCGAGGCGGGCGCGCTCGCTGCCCTCCCGGTCTACGCCAACAGCAGAATCGCCGCTCTCGGCCTGGCCGCCGCGAGCAAGCCGCCGGTGGGTGGGAACTCACTCCTGCTCTCCGGAACGGTCGACGGCGGCAACGAAGACACGATCTACGTCGCGATCGGCGGCATCCTCGCCCGCGTGACCGCGATTTCCCCCGCGGGTGACCCGTATCCCGCGGCAAAGAAGATCGCCCGCTCGCTGGTCAAGTCGATCACCGGCGTATCCGTATCCGCCCCCGCCGCCAGCCAGCCGGCGACCGGCGGCCCTGCAACCGGGGCGACCGCCGTTCCCGTCCCGGCGGGCAACATCGCCATCCCACCCGGAACGAACCCGGCGATCCCGTCCACATCCGGAAACGTCGCCATCTCCAACCCGCCAGCCGCTCCCGCGCCATCCGGCCCGAGTTCCGCCATGCGGAAGATGGTCGACGACCTGCGCGACACGGCATTCACCATCGACAAGGTTGGCGAGGACATCTGCTGTGTCACCTTCGCCGAGGAGACCACCCTCGGGATGGCCGGCGAGGTCGGGACGCTCTACTTCCGCGCCAAGGCCAGCGGCTACATCAGCCACCTCACCCCGTCGTTGCGCTACACCGTCTTCGAGGATGCCGAAACCGCAAGCGCGGCATGGGACCTGCTGGTCGGCGACCGCAAGGAGTATCTGCCCTACAAGGAGTTCGAGAACCCGGCAGCGGGAGGACCGCCCGTCGTCATCTTCACCGCGACGCCGAACGACGACACCGCCACCGCCACCGGGTTCCTGCTGGTCGGCAACGTGATCGTCACCGCCAGCATCCGCAGCAGCGACTGGCAGGCCCTTCTGCCCAGCATTGCCCAGCGCAACACCAACAGCCTCCTGCTGGCCGGGTACAAGCATCTCCTCGCCCTGTTCGGGCAATAGGTCTGTCCGGTTCTATCCCGCCGGCATGGTGCGGGCCTGACTGGCGAAAGCCAGCCTGCCTGCTACGCCTCCCGGATGCGGACTCCCTCGACGCCCTTTTCGCGCAGCGCCGCGACCTCATCCAGCAGCCGGCTGCGGAAGGTTCCCGGACCGGGCGCGTCGACGGCGGCGCGCTCCGCCGCCAGCCCGTAGGTGGCCAGCGCGAGGGCCGTTTGCAGGGCAGGATCGCCACCGATTCCGTTGAAAATGCCGATCGCCGCCGTGGACATGCAGCCGGACCCCGTGATCCGGCCCAGCAGTGGATCGCCGTTGTCCACCAGCAGCGTCCGGTCCAACCCAACGATCACGTCGGTCGGTCCGGTCACGGCGACGGTCACGCCGAAGCGGTCCCGCGCGGCCTTCGCGACCTCGTGCGGGTCTTCCGATCCGGTCGCCTCGACGCCGCGCACCTCGCCGCTCCCCACCAGCGCGCCGATTTCACCGCGGTTGCCGCGAAGCACGGTGATCGGCAATTCACGCAGCAACGTGAGGGCGGATTCGGTGCGAAACCGGGTCGCGCCCGCGCCGACCGGATCCAGCACGATGGGGATGCCCTTGTCGCCGGCGGCCCTGCCAGCCACGAGCATCGCGGCGATCTCCTCGGATGACAGCGTGCCGATATTCAGCACCAGCGCCTGCGCGATGGCCGCCATTTCCGCCACTTCCTCGATGGCGTAGGCCATCACCGGCAGCGCGCCGAACCCGAGCGTGAGGTTCGCGGAATCGTTCGTCACCACCACGTTGGTGATCTGGTGCACCAGTGGCTTCGTCGCGTCGATCCGGTCGAGCGCAGCCGTTGCCTCCGCCGTGTAATTCATCGTCACGCTCTCCGCTGCCCTGCAGGGGCCATATCGTCCGGTCCGGCTTCGTGGCGGCTTTCAGGCGCCATCCACGGCGCATTATCGTGCCCGCTGCACGTCGCGCGCCGGTTGAGTCGGCCAACTCGCCGCCGTACAATCGGGCCATGGAAACCGAGGACCGCGACATCTCCGCCATCGTCCTGCAGGACGCCACGCTGGTCATCGGCGCCGGTGTCTTGCGTGTGTTGCTGGGGGACACGCTCGCCCCCCTCATGGGCTGGCCTCCGGCGTCGACGCTTCGCACCATCGGCCTCGTGCTGGCGCTCTATGGCGCAGGGCTCGCCCGGCAGTCCCGCGCCACCCCGCGCGACCGCCGCCTGCCCATGATGGCCGCCGCCGTCAACGCCGTCTTCGCGGCGGCCAGCGTCATCATCCCGCTCGCGACCGGCGCGCCGCTGACCGGCGCAGGCTGGGCCGTCATCGCCGCCGCTGCCGCCGTCGCGGTCGGGTTCGCCGCCGCCCAGGTCCGGGCCGCGCGCGCCTGACCGAGGTGGCTCGGATCAGGAATCGGCGCCCGGCCCGAACGTGTCCTGCGGCAACCCGGATGCGTAGGCGTCGATCAGCCAGCGACCGCCCACCTCGCGGAAGACCACGAAATCGGTCCGAATCTCGCCGGGAACCGCCCCGCCGACCGCGGCGAGGTCGAACAGCGCGGCGGTCCGGCCGTCCTGCAGCAGACGCGGCCCGCGAATGCCCGCGAGCGTGCGCTGCTCGGCGGTCGGCATCGGGCGCGGCGTGCCCGCGAAGGCGACCACGTCCTGCACGCTCAGCGCGCGCCCGGCGAACCCGCCCTTGAGGTACTCATCCGTTACCAGCGCCATCATCCGCAGCGACTCCCCAGCGCTGTAGCAGGCCGCGAATTGCTCCATCGTCGCGGTCATCCCGGCAACGGCGTTGTCGGGCGGCGGCGGCCCCTCCGGCAGCACGATCTCCAGCGGCACGCCCGGCCCCTTCGGTTCGCGGGCTGGCTTTCGTGGGGTTGGCGTGGCGTCATCGACCACCGGCAGCTCGAACACCGATTGCGCGGCCGCGGGGGGCGTCCCGGCGATCACCGCCACCTCGCGCGGCGTCCGCGGCTCGACGGTGCAGCCTCCCGCCACGGGCGTCGAGCTGCCCGGGTCCTGCGCCCGCGCAGGCGCAATGCCGCCCAGCCCCAACGTCGCCGCAATCGCCAGCGCCGCCGCGATCGCTGGCGCCTGCCACGTCCGGTGCATCCGCCGCCCCATCACCCACCTCGCCCATCGCTGACCCCGCGTCCATTCACCGGCAGAGGATACCGCCCCGCCCTGTCGAGGACACACGCCGACCCCCCGGGGGATGGCCGGGGGGTCGGCTGGGCTGCGGGGGCGCAGGCGGGAGGGAAGGGAAGGGGAACCGCCACGCGTCCTGCTCACGATCAACGCAGAAGCCATGCCAACGATGCAGACCAACCCGGGAAACCCGTTGGCGGAATCGGCAATCCGGCGAGGAACGAATGGCGGGATGCAGCGAAGTCGCGCCCTGGGCCGCCCACTACATCACGCGACGGTCTTCGAGCGTAGCGAACTCATACCCCCGCCACACCGGAATCCCGCAGAAACGCTCACCCTCCGGGCAGATGGGCGTCGGTC
>CAIPGK010000283.1 GCA_903864575.1 uncultured Chloroflexota bacterium | reverse complement strand
TCCTCGTGTTGACTGCCGTGCTCGTCAGGATCATGAATCGCGAAGCATGATCCGACGGTGGCCGCGTAGGCGTGCCAGACTGGTACACTCGCCTGCTGGAACGCGCGATGAATACGGGGCGGTACCGACGGTGAGCGAGCGAACCTCAGGCATCGATACGACCTATGAATCGGACGACTTGAATGACACCCGCCTGCCAGAGGTCATCCTCAGGAATGGCGCCGGGCATGTGCCGACGCCGTCCGCGGAGCTTCTGGACGGCGACGCGCGTGATATCCGCGCGGCCTCGGTAACCATGGAGCGCTCCGGCGCGGAAACGGTCACCGCCGAGCGGGTAGCGATCTCCAACTCCGGCACTCGCTCGGTCGAGGCGAAATCGGCTCACCTGGACCATTCGGGCGTGCTGGCGCTGACCGGGCAGCAGGTCGTTTTGCAGGATAGTTCCGCCGTAACGGTGACAGCGGATGAGGTTCACCTCGTCAAGGGTTTCGCGCTGTTCGTCCGCGCCGGAACGGTGTCGATGGACGGCGATTCACGCGCGCTGGTGATGGATGGTACTGGAGCCCGCCCGGTCGTGTCGGCGCGTGGAGCGGCCGCATTCGGCGCGGGGCTTGCGCTGGCGATGTGGCTGATCGGGCGCGTGTTCGGGCGGCGGGGCTAGGTTCCTGCCGGGTTCGTGATTGGAGCGAAACAGTGGGCGCATTCGGGCGGATCATGGCGTTCGGCGCGGGCAGCGCGCTTGGTGCGGCAGTCGGGGCAGTGGTCGCGCAAGCGATGGCTACCCAGAGCGGGCAGGATCTGAAGCGGAAGGTGCGAGAGCGGGTCGATAACGTGAAGGCGATTGGCGACGCCGCCGCAGCGGATGCCGAAACGCAGATGATCCAGCGGTTTCGCGCCGACACGGCGGACCCGCAGGCGCTGACCGCGGAGGCGCAGCGCCTTTCTGTCCAGAAGACGCGGGCGATGGAGTCGCTCGGACTTGGACTGAACGCGCAGGGATCGATCGCCGCCCAGCAGGCGCGGGACCGAGCCGGCGAGGGCCCGATGGGTCCGCTCGATCCGGCCCGGTCTGGTGGCCTCGGGTAGGGTCGACGTGTCGATATTGGGTGACGCGCCGCGCCTGGTGGTGATGACCGCCAATATCGGGAACGGGCTTGCCGACCCCGGGCAAGTCGCCGAGGAGATTCTCAAGGCTGGCGCCGATCTGGTGGGTCTTCAGGAAGTCTCCGGCGAACAGGGCGATGCCCTGGTGCGCGCACTGTCGTCCGAGTTGCCCCACCTGAAGCTGCAAGAGCGCGGCATCCCCGGAAAGGCGATTTTCAGCCGCCACCCGCTGATCGAGACTGGGCCAATCGAAATCGTGCGGGGCCGGCCGGACCTGATGGCGAGAGTGGATATGCCGGGAGGCCCGATTCGGCTGGTGGTCGCGCACCCCGAGCCCCCGCGGTTCGGACTCGGGTCCGGCGCTCGCAACATGCTTAGTGGCCAACAGATCCGGCATCTCGCAGAGTCGATCCGTCACGCGGGCGAGCCGGGCCTGTTGATGGGCGACCTCAATCGGGTCAGCTGGCAGCGAGCGGCGCGGGCGCTGAGCGAGATGGGATTGATCGACGCGTGGTTGGCTGGCGGCAGCGGCCCCGGCTTCACGCTCCCGGCGCGCTGGGCGCATGGCGCGTACCGCGGTCATCCGCTCGGCGAGGTACGGCTGCCGCCGTTCGCCCGCGTTGACTACGTGTGGCACACGCCGCACTTCATGACCGAGGACGCCTGGCTCGGCGCCGCAGCGGGATCCGACCATCTTCCCGTGGTGGCGAGACTGATCCGCCGCGGCCAACCATAGCGAGCAGGCCGCGCTGACTCCTCCGGAACCGATGCCCGCGTACACTCCCGCAACCGGGAAGGATCGACGTTGAAGCCGGATCTGTCGTTTACTCTGCCATTGGCGTTTGAATACGTCGCGACGGTGCTATGGGCCCTGACCGGATCCTTGGTCGCGGCGCGGCGCGGGTATGACATCGCAGGGATCGTGCTGATCGCGCTCGTCAGCGCGACTGGTGGCGGATTGCTGCGCGACGGCATCTTCATCAACGACGGACCGCCGCTGGTGCTGGAATCCCCGACAGGGGTGTTGCTGGCTGCCGGGGTGGCGATCGGGGTCTGGCTGCTCGG
>CAIPGK010000282.1 GCA_903864575.1 uncultured Chloroflexota bacterium | reverse complement strand
CCCGCTCCTACGCTCGATGACCGATGAAGACTGGCTGCGCGAAGGCATCCACTCGCAGGATGGGCGCTACTCCGCCGAGCGCTGGCTTGCCATTTACGGCATTCACGCGCACGATCACGCTGACCAGATACGCCGCGCACGGGCGGCTCATACCCACGAGTGACGCAGGAGGGACACCCATGACGTACAAATTGCTCATCGCCGTCGCGATGGCCGCGGCAATCACCCTGCTGGTGCTGCTGATCGGCGGCGGCACGCTGGCGATGGGCCGGGCCCTGGCCGCGCCTTCCCGCGTCGCCACCCCGGTTGCCGTCGCGCTGAACGACGATGATCTGGCCGCGGCCTGCACCACCGCGGGCGGCGTCGTCGTGATGCGGACCGCCGCCCAAACGCCCGACTCGGAGCCAATCGGCGCGCTCGGCGAGCCGGAGCCATTCTGCGAGTTCACTGGCGGCGCAGGGGCCGACGAGGGCAGCATGATCTCCGTGCTGGCCGAAACGCTCGCCTCGCCGAATCCGACCCTCGCCGCGATGGCCTACCTGCAGGGCAAGCCGATGCCCGCCATCGACCCGCCCGCTCCCAGCGGCACCCCGGGCGCGATCGTCAGTATGCCCAACCCCGCATCCATCTACTGCCAGTTGGCGGGCGGCATGGAAAGCGCGTGGGTCGCCACCGACATGGCTGCCGATGCAACCTTCCGGAACATCGCCATGTGCGTCTTCCCGGACCGTTCGGCCATCGAGAGCTGGGGCATCGCCTACCACGCCATGGGCTCGGTCCGCGGCGCGGACCTCACCGGCGCGTTCGGCTGGAAGCCGTAGTTCCACCAACCACGCATCAGCGCACGGGGCGCTCGCCGAAACGCGAGCGCCCCGTCCTCGTGGTTCGCCATGCCGGGCCACAGAGCAATCCGCGGCGCCGAAGCCGGGCCACCATTGGCGTTTCACCGTGTAGCGGCTCGGGTTCCCGCGCGCCCCGCGCGCCAGGAAACGGGCCGCGCCCGGGACCTCGGAGGGTCACCGGGCGCGAGGCTGTCGTCGATCCGGACCTGACCGGAACCGCACTACCCCTAGCGGATCGCCAGTTCGGTCTTCGGATCGAAGAAGTGCAACTTGTCCGGCTCCGCCGCGACCTGGATCTGCTGGCCGCGCTGGAGCTTGACATCCGGCGCCATGCGGGCGGTGAGCAGCGTCGGCCCAGCCTGCAGGTAAACGAAGATCTCGTTGCCGAGAAGCTCGATCACGTCCACCGTCACCGGAATGCTCATGTCGTCGGTCGCGCCATGGACACGTGAGCGCTCGACGAGGTGCTCCGGACGGATGCCCATCGTCACGGTCTGTCCGAGGTACGGCTTGAGCGAAACAGCCTTCTCCGGCAGGATACGGAAGCGGAAGCCCGGGTTGACCGCGTACATCTGCTCGTTGTGGGCCTCGACAGTGACGTCGACGAAGTTCATCGACGGCGAGCCGATGAACCCGGCGACGAACTTGTTGGCCGGGAAGTCGTAGAGGTTCTGCGGCGTATCGAGCTGCTGCAGCACGCCGAGGCTCATGACTGCGATCCGGTCGCCCATCGTCATGGCTTCGACCTGGTCGTGGGTCACGTAGATGGTCGTCGTGCTGACGCGCTCGTGCAGCTTGATCAGCTCGGCGCGGGTCTGCACGCGGAGCTTGGCGTCAAGGTTCGACAGCGGCTCGTCCATGAGGAAGAGATCGGCGTTGCGGACGATCGCGCGGCCAAGCGCGACGCGCTGCCGCTGACCGCCGGAAAGCGCCTTCGGCTTGCGGTCGAGGAACTGCTCGATGTCGAGAATGCGGGCCGCCTCGCGGACGCGCTGATCGCGCTCGACCTTCGGCACCTTCCGCAGCTTGAGCGGGTAGGCGAGGTTATCGTAGACGGTCATGTGCGGGTAGAGCGCGTAGCTCTGGAACACCATCGCGACATCGCGGTCCTTCGGCGGCAGATCGTTGACCACCCGGTCGCCGATGATGATCCGGCCCGAGCTGATCTCCTCCAGTCCCGCAACCATCCGCATCGCGGTGGACTTGCCGCAGCCTGAGGGGCCGACCAGCACCAGGAACTCCTTGTCGTACACCTCCATGTTGAGGTTGTCGACCGAGGGAGCGGAGTTCCCGCCGTATGTCTTCGTTACCCCGTCGAATATGACGCGCGCCACTGCGCTACCTCCATGTGATCTACAGGAACGCCGCCATTCGGGCGCTCCAGAGGCATCCTCGAACCCCAAATCCGGTTCCGCTGCGCGATGCCTTACGAACGGCTGCGTGTTTTGTCGATAATTCCGCTCAGGTTGTCAAGTGGCTGCGGGTACGGATGACGCGTTCCGGCCCGATTCTGGAAGGACTGGCTCCCGATGGTGACCGGATACCGCCCGGGCGTTCCCCCCGTCATCTCCTTCGGCGAGGCGATGCTCCGGCTCACGCCTCCGGACTTCGAACGGCTCGAACGAACGCTCACCCTCGACATCTCCCCGGGCGGCGCCGAACTCAACAGCGCGGTAACCATCGCCGCGCTTGGCATTCCCGCACGCTGGGTATCCATCCTCCCGGACGTGCCGCTCGGCCGCAACCTCGCCCGGATCGCGCTCTCCCACGGCGTCGATCTCCGCCATGTCCTGTGGACGCCCGAGGAGGAAGGCCGCATGGGGCTCTACTTCCTCGAGGAGGGGGCGGACCCGCGACCCTCGGCGGTGCACTACGACCGGGCCGGGTCGGCCTTCGCCCGCATGTCTCCCGGCGCGTTCGCGTGGGAATCCATCCTGCCCGGCGCGGCCGCGTTGCACATCTCCGGCATCACCCCGGCTGTCGGCGATGGCCCGCGCGCGGAGACGATGGCCGCGATTCGCGCCGCGAACGCGCTCGGCGTGCCGGTCGCGTTCGATCTCAACTACCGCTCGAAGCTGTGGAGCGAGCAGGCTGCGCGCGCCTGTTTCGTCGAGATCGTGCCGATGGTCGACATCCTCTTCGCCTCTCGCGGGGCACTTCGGACCTTCTTCGGCATCGAGGGCGACCACGAGACGGTGCTGCGCGAGGCGCGCGAACGCCTCGGCCTCGCGATCACGATCCTCTCCCGCAAGAAAGGCAAGACGAGCCGCGACATCCGGCTCGGCTCGATCTCGATGGGCGAGGACGGTCGGATTGTCGAGGGGCCGTGGCGCCAGGTTGAAGTCATCGACCGCCTAGGCGGCGGAGACGCCTTCGCCGGCGGTTTCCTCGGGGGGTATGCCGAGCACCCCGCCGATCTCGAGCGCAACATCGCGCTCGGCTCGGCGGCGCAGGCGATCAAGCACACCATTCCCGGAGACTTCCTCGCAGCCACTCGCGCCGAGATCGAAGCCGCCACCGTGCTGACCGAAGGCGGCGTGCTGCAGCGGTAGCCGCGGGCCATCGCCGGGCGATGCCGCCAGGTGCGCAGGGAGGCCGCGGGATGGCGGCCTCCCCTGTCGGCCCCGATCGTCCTCAGTCCGCCCCGTTCCGAGCGGCGATGATCGGCGCATTGCCCCCGGCCAGGCCAGCGAACGCCTCGCCGTCGAGCCCGAAGCTCGCGGCCAGCAGCTCGGGCGGGAACCAGGCCAGCACGTCCTTCAGGTCGATCACCCCCTGCGGGATCGCGTTGTGGTAGAGCACGATGGTCGCCTCGGTCTCCCCCACGTTGGTCAGGTAGTGGAACCAGTTGAGCGGGACGAACCCGAGATCGCCCGGCGACAGCACCGCCGTCTGCTCCAGGTCATCCTGCCCGATGATCCCCATCTGCACCCGGCCATCGAGGCAGTAGGCCAGTTCATTCATGTGCGGGTGCCAGTGTGGCAGGCGCGTGCCGCCGGGCTTCAGGGTCAGGATCGTCGTCTTGATCCCGCTCATCCGCGGGATGTTCTTCTCGCTGGTGAGACGCCTGCTCCCGCCCGGGAAGGTTTCCAGGTCCACCGCGGCCATCATCGTGCTGAACTCGCTCGCGTTGCCGGTCGGCGCGGGTGGCTCGCCTGCAAGGGGAACCGCGAACCCGATCCCGGCAGTGGGCAGGAACGGCGCGGCTCCCGGCTCGACACCCCCCGCCTGCGCGATCACCTGCGACGGCACGAACGGCAGGCTCGCCGAGAAATTGATCGTTTCCGGGCTTGCGGTGTCGAACCCGAGAATCATCTCCATCGGCTCGTCGCTGGCGTTCCAGATCGCATGCGCCGCTCCCTGCGGGAAAAAGACAAGCGTGCCCGGCTGCAGCGGAACGACCGCGCTGGTTCCGTCATAAAAAATGATCGCCACCCCCGAGCCTGAGCGAATATGGGTGAGCTCGTCCGCATTGTTGTGCCAGTGCAACTCCCGGACCGCGCGCGGTTGCATCGTGATCGCCGCCAGCGCGAGACCCTGGAGCGCGGGCAGCGACTCCGTCCGGGCGAATCGCACCTCGCCGGCCGCGAACCGATGCGGCGCAACCGACCCCAGCGCGAGAAACAGCGCATTCGCATCGGGCTGCGCTTCCGGCGAGGGCGCGGGCACCCCCGGCCACGCCATCGCGCCCCGCGCGGCCGCCAGCGCGGCAAACGCGCCCAAGGCGCCTCCCTGCAGACGCCTCCGGCTGATCGCCCCGGTTGCGTCGAACCGTTTGCCGTCCAGGCCTCCGCGATCTTCGCTCATCTCTCCCTCCATCCGATCGCTGCGGGTAGATGTCGGTACTGTACCGATCATGACCGGTCCGTGCCCGCTTGCACGCCGTCGACCGAGCTGCTACCGTACTGGTATAGACCTCTCGACCAGTCTGCGACCGATGGAGCGCGCTGACACATGGCCTTCGAGTCCACCCTCCCCGGCAGGTTCTTCTGGGATCCCGCCATCTTCGCCGCCGAGCAGGCACATCTCTTCGGTACGATGTGGGTCAACGTCTGCCGGGCCGACGATGTGCCCAATCCCGGCGACGTCCGCGCCGTCGATCTCGGCGGAGAGAGCATCATCATCGTCCGCGGCAAGGATGGCGAACTGCGAGCCTTCCTGAACGTCTGCCGTCACCGCGGGGCGCGGTTGTGCATGGAGCAGTCCTGCTCCGTTGGCGCGGCCATCCAGTGCCCGTACCACGCATGGAGCTTCGCGCTCGACGGCAGGTTGATCGGCGCGCCCAACATCGCCCGCGACGAGAGCCTCGACCGCGACTCCCTCGGCCTGCTCCCGGTCCACCTCGCCGTGTGGGAGGGGCTCGTCTGGCTCAACCTCGCGGAGAACCCCGAACCGGTCGAGGCGCAGGTCGTCCCCGCGCTCGAAGACCGATTCGGCGAACTGTCCAGGTTCCAACGTTACGGCGTCGGCGATCTGGCCGTCGGCAGGCGCATCGAATACGAGATCGCCTCCAACTGGAAACTCGTCGTCGAGAACTTCATGGAATGCTACCACTGCGCTCCCGTTCACCCGGAGTTGACTCGCCTCCTGCCGGAGTTCCGTAATGGCACCAGCTACCAGGGCATCATCGGGAAGGGCACCGATTTCGCCCCGGACATCGAGTCCTTCACCCTCTCGGGCTCCGGACATCGACCGATGCTTCCGGGCCTGCTCCCGTCCGACGCGCGGCTCTACTACGGCTTCGTCCTCTGGCCCAACGTCTTCGTCAATCTCCTGCCGGATCACGTCATCCTCCACACGCTCCTGCCGACCGGCCCCGAGACCAGCCACGTCACCTGCGACTGGCTCTTCACGCCGGAGGAAATCGCCAGACCCGGCTTCGACCCCACCGACACCGTGGACGTCTTCGACATCACCAACCGACAGGATTGGGAGGTTTGCGCCCGCACCCAACTCGGCATGCACTCCCGCGCCTATGACCGGGGCGGCCTCTATGTCTCGAACGAGCAGCACATCGCGGTCTTCCGCGACATGGTGCTCTCCAAACTGGGCATGACCGCGTGAGCGGCGGGTACCAACTCGACCGGGAGAGCCCCGTCCCGCGCTATGCCCAACTCTCGGCGCAAATCGCGGAGCAGATTCGCGCCGGGGTCCTTCCCGCTGGTGCGAAACTCCCCGCCGAACGCGATCTGGCCGAGGCCGCCGGCATCTCCCGCATGACCGCACGGCAGGCCATCGCCCACCTCGCCCGGCAGGGAGTCGTCGAGATCCACCACGGCGTCGGAACCTTCGTCGCCGGACCGAAATGGACCTATGACGCCCTGCAGCCGCTGGGCTTTTCCGAGGCGACCTTCCGGCAGGGAGGCGCCGTCAGCACCCGCACGCTCGAGCAGGCAGTCGTCGGCGCACCCCAACTCGCAGCGGACGCCCTGCAGCTCCCTGTTGGCGCGCCGGTCGTGAAACTCGTCCGCGTACGGTCGGCGGGGGGCGTCTCCGTGCTGCTCCAGACCAGCTATCTCCCCGCCGCGCGCTGCCCCGGTCTCGCATCCGAGGACCTGCAGCGCGACTCGCTCTACGCCGTGCTCGAGGAGCGGTACGGCATCCGCATCACGGGCATCAGCCAGATCATCGAGGCCGCCACCGCGAACGCGTGGCGCGCCGCCCAGCTCGACATTCCCCGCGGCGCGCCGTTGCTCGTCATGGACGGCGTCGCTACCGACGCCGAGGGCTGCCCGGTCGAGGCGTTCCGCGCCGTCTATCGCGGCGACCGCGCCCGGATCACGCTCGACACCAGCGACGCCGCGGACGCCATGATCTCTCCGCAGGTCGCCGTACTCGTCACCTGATCCCGGCTCCGTCCGCCTGACTCCTGCCAACGGCCCGTCGCTCGTCACCTGTCCGGAGGTCATCCATGCCACCATCTCCCATCGGCGTCGGCGTCATCGGCTGCGGCAGCGTCTCGCGGGTCTACGTGCCGCACCTCCAGCGATTGAACGTCCCCCGGCAACGCGTGGACATCCGCCTGTGCTGCGACGCCAACCCGGCGCGCGAAGAGGTCGTCCGCGACAGGTACAACATCGAGAGCTTCACCACCGACTACCGGCAGGTGCTCGAACGGGACGACATCGATCTCGTGCTGGTGCTGACCTCGATGCCCCGGCACTACGAGATCGCCCGCGCCGCGCTGGAGGCTGGCAAGCACGTCCTCGTCGAGAAGCCGATGGCGATGACCCTGCCGGAGGCGGCGGAACTGGTGGAGATCGCGAAGACCTCTCGCGGCTTCCTGATGCCCGCGCCCCACGTCGTTCTCAGCCCAACCTACCAGGCGATGTGGCGCCGCATCCACATGGGCCAGATCGGCAGGCCGCTCTCCGCGCGCGGGTTCTACGGCTGGGCTGGCCCGGATTGGGGGCCGTGGTTCTACCAGAAGGGCGGCGGGGCGATGTTCGACCTCGGGGTCTACAACGTCACCTCGCTCACCGGTCTGCTCGGACCTGCAAAGCGGATCGTCGCCCTCAGCGGCATCGCCATCCCGGAGCGGATCGTCGACGGCAAGATGCAGAAGGTCGAAACCCACGACAACGCCCACCTGCTGCTCGACTGGGGCAATGGAACCTACGCCAGCATCACCACCGGGTTCACGATCCAGAAATACGACGTACCCGGTCTCGAGATCTACGGCACGGACGGCGTGCTCTATATGGACGGCGAGGACTGGGCGCCGCGCGGCTACCGGCTCTGGGAAAACAGCAAGGGCTGCTGGCAGGACTTCGAGGACACGAGCTCCTGGCCGTGGTCCGACGGCATCCGCCACTTCGTCGACTGCATCGAGTCGGGCACGGCCCCGCTCGTCACGCCGGAGCATGCCTATCACGTGCTGGAGATCATGCTGAAGTCGATGGAATCGGGCGACACCGGCCGCGCCATCGAGATCGAATCGACCTTCACCCCTCCCACCTTCGCGGACGCCGATCTGCTGGACCACGGCGCCCATCTCGTCCACGCGCCCGGAACCGGCAGCGGAGAGTAACGGGACCATGACTGCACAGCCGCCTGCAGGCTACCAGCCCTCACCCCGCCCCACCTTCGGCCGGGCCACCGCCATCCCCTACGCCAGCGTCACTCGCCATCTCTGGGGCGACCCCGTCGCGGGCTCGGTCGCGGACTGGATCTACGTCTCCAGCGACAGGATCCACCAACTGGTCTGGGGGGTCGGCCCGGGCGGCGGCTTCACCCACTCCGACGAGTTCCGCACCATCTTCGCGGCGGATGTCATCTATATCGTTCTCGAAGGGATCATGGTCATCGCCAATCCCGCCACCGGCGAGGTGCAGCGCATGCTTCCCGGCGAGGCGGGCTTCTTCCGGCGCGACACCTGGCACCACGCCTGGAACGCAGGGACCGGCCCCCTCCGCTGCCTCGAGTTCTTCAGCCCGCCCCCATCGCAGGGAACATCCGGCAGCTATGCCCGCAAGCAACCCCTGCTGGAACGCGTCAGGTATGACCCCGCGCGCTTCCTCGGCCGGTGGCCGATGGCCCGCGCCGAAGCCGACCGCGACCGCACCATCTGGCCCATCCGCGAGGCCGACCTCCTCTGGACGATGGTCGACACAATCAATCCCATCCCGGCCGCGCTGCTCGTCTCCACCGAACACCTGACCGTGGGCAGGATCGACCTGCTCCCCGGTCAAACGTCCGGGCAGGACAGCCACCCGGGCGACGAAAGCCTCCATGTCACCAGCGGCGTGCTGAACGTCGAAATCCTCGATGGCGGCCGCCCGAACCTGCTAGAACTCCACCCCGGCGACGGCGCATACATCCCGGCTGGAACACCCCACGCCTATCACAACATCGGCGGCGTGACAGCCCGTTTCCACTTCGGCGTCGCGCCGGGCCACCAGCGCGCAGGAGGCGGCTGATGATCGGGGCGGAGGCTCTTTCGATCGGCATCGACGTCGGCGGCACCAAGATCGCCGCCGGGTTGCTCGACCCCGCCAGCGGGGAACGCCTGGGCGAACGGACCGTGCCGACCCGTCCCGATCGTGGTGGCCTGTCCGTGCTTCGTGAATGCGCCGGCATGGCGGCAGGGCTGGCGGCATCCGCGCCGGGTCGGGTCGGGTCGGTCGGGATCGGCCTGCCCGAACTGGTGGACAGCTCGGGTCGCCCGGCCTCGGGCGAAACCATCGACTGGCGGCATCTCGATCTTGCGGCCCAGTTCGGGACCCTGCCGCGCCCGGCGCTCGAGGCAGACGTCCGCGCCGCCGCCCGCGCTGAGGCACGGTTCGGCGCAGGCGCAGGATACCGGCACTGGATCTACATCTCCATCGGCACCGGCATCAGTTCGGCCATCGTCACCGACGGCGTGCCGATGACCGGCGCGCGTGGCGCGGCGCTGGTGCTTGCATCCGGTCCCGTCTCGGTTCCCTGCCCGGACGACAGACGCATCGTCCGGTTCACGCTGGAGGAGTTCGCATCCGGGGCCGCCATCGCCCGACGCTGGCAGGCCGCAGGCGGTGGGCCAACGGCAACCGCCGAGACCGCAATTGTCGCCGCCGAGGCCGGAGACCCCGCAGCCTCGGACATCCTCGCCACCGCGGCCACGGCGCTCGGCAGCGCCATCGGCTGGCTCGTGAACGTCGCCGATCCGGAAGCCGTCGTGCTCGGCGGCGGTCTTGGCATCGCCGGCGGGCTCTGGCGGGACGCGCTGTCATCCGCCATCCGCGCGCACATCTGGAACCCCGCCGCGCGAGACCTGCCCATCATCCCTGCCGCGCTCGGTCCAGCCGCCGGCTGGATTGGCGCGGCACTCGTCGCTTCGGAACGCCGGGCCGTTCCCGCCGGAAAGGAGGCGCCATCATCCACGCTGCCCCGTTAGGCGATAGAGTCCCCATATCGACAGCGTTCGTCGTTCGTCGTTCAACTCGGTCCACCGAAGGACTGCACGCGACAGGGAGCCAACGATGACCCGGATGACCCACCGTATCGCCGCCGCTCGCGCCACCCGACGGAACGTCCTCCGGGGCGCGGCGGGTTTCGGCGCCGCTACCCTCGTTGGAGCCAGCTCCGCAGGGTTCTCCCCCGCCGCCGCGCGGCAGGATTCCGTCCTCCGCTACTGGCTGCCCGGCGGCTCGCCCTTGTTCTGCGAGACCCACGGCGCCATCCTCAACGCATTCGTCGAAACCCGGCAGGGCGTCACCGCCGAGGAAGTCCAGTGCGGCACGGCGGAGAGCGACGATTTCATCCAGGTGCTCCTCGGCGCGATCGCCGCGAAGAACCCGCCCGACGTGACCATCCTGTGGGACACCCCGGTCTCGCTCGGCGTTCGCGGAGCGCTGGAGCCCCTGAACGAGCGGATGGCTGCTTCACAGTACTCGCAACTCGAGAACTGGCCCGCCGGTCTCCTCTCCAGCACCCAGTTCGGCGGCGAGACATGGGGGCTTCCCGTCACCGCGGGCGTCTTCACCTTCTGGTACAACCCGCAACTGCTCGACGACAAGGGCATCCCCAGTGCCGCCGACAAACTCCCGGCCACATGGGATGAGTGGCGCAAGCTCTCCGCCGATTTCGTCGAATGGGACGGCGACACCCTCGTCAAGGCGGGTTTCCTCCCCTTCGGCTATGACTACGACCCCTCCACCATGCCGATCTGGTCCGCGCTCAACGGCGGCCAACTCTTCGACCCCGCGGCCGTCGCCTACACCATCGACAGCGACCAGAACGTCGAAATGATGGACTTCATGGTGGCCTGGCTCGACGAGCAGTACAAGGGCGACATCGCCGCGGTGCAGGCCTCGGCCGGGTGGAACGGCTACGCCAACGGCGACGGCCTGCCGCCCGCCTTCCAGGATGGCCTCCAACTCGCGATGGAAAACGGAACCTGGCTCATGGGCGACTACATGGGCGAGGGCGAGCCGGCCTTCGTCGACTGGGAACTCGCCGCCTACCCCGGCGGTCCGAGCGGCAAGCCCGGCTTCGCCGGAACCTGGCCGAACTGGATGGCTCTGCCCAAGGGCTCCGCGAACCCCGACCTCGGCTTCGCTTTCATGGACTACATGGGCGGCGAGGGCGTCAAGCAGTGGTTTGCCGCCGTGCCCGACGTGCCGACCAACACGACCGTCCCCCCGGCCAATCCGCAGGTGCTGGTCGATTATCGCAGCGAGGAGTTCGCCACCCGGACGATGGAGTTCATCCGCTCGCAGGCGAACATCTCCGCGCCCATGTGGAACTCTCCGGTCCAGAACTTCGCCGCGGACCAGTTGCGCCGCGCCCTCGAGCAGATGATGACCAAGGCGGCCACCCCGAAGGACGCCCTCGCCGAGGCTCAGGCAGCATGCCAGGCCGAACTCGAAAAGGCGCTCGCAGGCTAGCGCGATCCGGGGCGGGGCCGAGCGGCCCCGCCCCGGTCCGCTCCTTCACGCGCGGACGGTTGCGATGATGAGGAACGGGAACGGAACGCCGCTCACCCTGCGCCAGCAGCAGACCCGCGCCGGAATGCTGTTCGTGCTGCCGTGGGTCATCTCGCTGATCGTCTTCACCGGCTACCCGGTGCTGGCGACTGCCTGGTACTCCTTCACCGAGTACACCATCATCGAGCCGCCGCGCTGGGTCGGCCTCGCCAACTACCAGCAGATGTTCACGGCCGATCCCGCTTTTTGGGTGGCCCTGAAGAACTCCGCAATCTTCGCCCTGATTTCCGTGCCGCTGATGATCATCGTCGCGCTCGGCCTTGCCCTCCTCCTCAATCAGGGGTTGAAGGGCATCGGCTTCTACCGAACCATCTTCTATCTCCCGGCGCTCGTTCCGCCGGTCGCCGCGACCATCGTCTTCCTGCTGCTGCTCTCGCCCCGCGGTGGGCCGGTCAATTCACTCCTCGCGCGGGTGGGCATCGACGCCCCGGACTGGTTCAACGACCCGCTCTGGGCCAAACCCGCGCTGATCATTCTCGCCCTGTGGCCCCTCGGCGTGGAGACGCTAACCTTCCTCGCTGGCCTCAAGGAGCGCGGTAT
>CAIPGK010000281.1 GCA_903864575.1 uncultured Chloroflexota bacterium | reverse complement strand
GCGAGAGCGGCGCGCCGGCCGCCATGCCGGCGCACTGGCCTGCCGGGCCGGGCTGGCGGACCGGTCCGGCAGGCGCGTGCGAATCGCGCGCTAGGTGTAGATGCAGTTGGGCACCGCCACGTAGTCGTTGAGATTCGGGGACGAGGTGGTGGTCACCACGCACTGGTCGCTGCCAACGGTGGACGAGTTGCCGTTCACGTTGCTCGACGACACGTTGGTGAAGGTGAGCGGCCCGAACTTCAGGATGCCGATGCCCCCGCCCTTGCCGGTCACCGAGTTGCCCGTCACCGAGGTTGTCCCGGCAAACGTGACGTTCAGCGGGGAGCCGGGCTGGCTCTCCCCCAAGATGCCCCCGCCCACATCATAGTAGCTGGATTTGTTCCCTGAAATGGTGGTGTCCGTGAGGGTGATGGTCGTTTGGTTGAGTTCCACGTACCCGTAGGTGTCGCCATTGTTGATGAAGGAGCTGTTGCTCACATTGACAACACCGCCCGTGAAGTCTGGCCCATATGAGCAACCATCCACGGTCACATTCGTGAGCGTCGCCGTGGTGTTGGCCCGATTGGCCGGATCCAGGATCCCGGCGAACCCGATGGATTCCGCGCCTCCGCCATTCGTGACGGATGTATTCGTGACCGTCAGCGATCCCGACTGGGTGATGCTGGCGTAGACGCCGCCTCCTCCGTTGGTGAAGGTGGAGCCGGAGACCGACACGGTGGCCGTGACGGACTGGAATCCGTAGATCGCGGCGTAGCTGTCGATGCCTCCCGAGAACTGGCTGTCCTCGACCGTCAGGGTGATGGACGGGGCAGCCGAGAAGTAGGCGGCGTGGCCGAAATTCGTGGCGGAGAGCCGCGTGATCTTGTGCGTTCCTCCCTTCGTTACGTACATGATGTATTGCGCGTCGCTCGCGCTGCAGTCTTCCAGCGTGAAGTCGACCCTCCCGTTCTCCCCGGCACTCAGCAGCGTCTCGTCGACGTTTGTCGGGAGCGTGCCCTTCAGGGCCAGGTTCTTCAGCGTGACGCTGTAGGTGTTGGCGTCGGTCCCGTCCTCCGCGAGGATTGCGTAGTAGGAGTCCGCGCCCAGGACCTTCCGGTCAACCACCAGTTCCACCCCGGTCACCCCTGGGCAGGCGGCAAGCGTGATGTCCTTGTTGACGAGGATGCCCGTCGGGTAGGCGCCCGGGCCAATGAAAATGGTGTCCCCGGCGGTGGCCGCCGCGTAGGCGTCGTTCACCGTGGTGAATGCGCACCCGCTGGCGCAGACGCTCGCCGAGCATGGCCCGCAGGCTCCCTGACTGCAGACAAGGCCATCGCAGCAGGTGGCGTCGCTCGTGCAGGCCCCCCCGGTCGCCCCGCAAGTGGGAGCCAGCGTGCACCGCTTGTTCTTGCACGTCGCCCCACCGCAGCACTTCTGTGCACCCTTGCACTTCTTGCCCGGCTTGATGCAGCGGCAGCGTCCGGTCCGGCCCTTCCCCTTCGGGGGCTTGCAGTACTTCGTGCAGCAGTCCTTGTGCTTCTTGCAGCGGTTGTCCCGCGCCTTCGGGCCGCAGGGCTTCTTCTCGTCAATGACCTCGGCGTCGCCCGCGGACCGCTCATCGCGCTGGCGTGTCCGCTGCCGCGCTCGCTGCCGCGCCGCGAGGTCCCCCGCGGGCATGCCCGCCGCGAGCGCGCCAAGCGCCCCGGCCAGTCCCGAACGCCGGGTCAACCGCCCGGCGAGCAGCCGGGTCAATCGATCGAAGAT
>CAIPGK010000280.1 GCA_903864575.1 uncultured Chloroflexota bacterium | reverse complement strand
TGCCATGGAACTTCAAGGCGTGTCAGCTTCCCGCCCGCTTCCCTATGACATCATGCGAGCGCTCATCACGGAACTCGGCGGAACGGTCGAACGTATCCGTATCACAGACCTGTCACAGGACGTGTTCTACGCTCGCATCGTCATCAGCACCGCGACCGGAAACGTTGAGATCGACTCCCGGCCGAGCGACGCCATCGCTCTGGCGGTTCGAGTCACCGTCCCTATCCTGGTCGATGAATCGGTCATGGACAAGGCAGGCGTGACCCTCGGCGCAGAAGACGACGAGGACGACGAGCTGGAGGATGACATCGCGGGCGATCTGAGCGAAGAACGGGAAGCTGCCCCCCGCGCGGCTGATGATGAGCGTCTCTCGGTTTTCAGGGACTTCATCAACACCCTCGACCTGGACGATTTCGACCGCAAGAAAGGAAACTGAGCCCCGCAAGGCTCCCCCCATGGACACATCTGAAAAGCAGATCAAGCGCATCGTCCTGACCCGCATGGAGCGTTGCTCCGTGTGCCACCACCTGTTTCAGGATGACGACATCCATGTTCTTTCCCGCAAGGAAGACATGTGGATGATGGTCGTCACCTGCACCGAGTGCCATGGCCGTAACTTCGTCGCCGCCGTCCTCGGCGACGGCGACTCTAGCCAGGCGCAGCTTGCGCTCCGCAGCCTTGGACAGGACGCCGCCATCGAAGAGTTCGCCCCCGGCCGGGCGGTCGAACCGCTTCCCGCCGACAGCGAGGTGGTGAAGGCTGCGGACGTGCTTTCGATGCATGAGTTTCTTGACGAATTCGACGGCGATTTCCAGCGGCTGTTCGGCGGGAAGTAGCCGCCCAGGCTCGGGTCCGGACGGAGTTGGCCGCCCCCTCCCCACGTCGCCGCGACTCCTGTGTCGCGTACGATGCGGCATCGTCACTGTACGTGCGTTGACTGCCTTCAGGGGCAAACCTATACTCGCGCCGGTTGGCAATCCGGCTGGCTCGTGTGTCTTGTCCGTGCCGGGATGAAGGTGAGGTCAGTGGTGACGGATTCGGTGCAATCGGCGGCAGTCGCTGCCGTCGTCGAGGAACCAATTGACCTCGATGTCGTCCGGGAAATCATGTCCCACTTCAAGCCGCAGGACTTCCAGGAGGCCCAGGAATTGATCCTCGCCGCCCTCCAGGAGGTGAACGAACGGTTCGGGTACGTGTCGATCGAGGCTGCGGAGGTGGTAGCCGAGCATCTGGGGACGACCGCGACCCGCGTCTATGGACTGTTGACCTTCTACGCCGACTTTCGCACCAAGCCGCGCGGTAAGCACTTCATGCTGCTGTGCCACGGCATGTCCTGCTACGTCATGGGCAGCCAGCGGCTGGTTCAGGAACTCGCGGACACGTGGGGCATTGCCGACGGCGAAACGACCGCTGACGGCGAGCTTACCGTCCAGGTGGTCAATGGGTGCCTCGGCGTGTGCGACCGGGCGCCGTTCTGCAAGATCGACGGCGAGTATGCCGGCAACCTCACAACGGAAACCCTCAACGCCACGCTGCGGCGGGTCATCGCCGGCAGCGGAAGCTGGAAGGACGCGCACCACTGATGAGCGGAGCAGCCATGAACCAGCATGCCTACAGCAGACTCGAGTCCCGCGCCGACTTCGAAGCGTTCCGCGCCAATGCGCAGGATCGCTGGGCCGGCATCTGGGGTGATGACTCCACGGTCATCAGCGTCGGTCTTGACTCGTCCTCGATTCCCAAGGGAGCCGAGGAGGTGCTCAACGCCTTCCGCGCGATCGGGTATGGGTCCGATCTGATTGTTCGGGAAGTGAGCGGCAACGGCGCGATCTGGATGGAGCCGTGGGTCGAGATCAAGCGGCCCGGCCAACCCCCCATCCTCTATGGCAACGTCGATGCTGATGAGGCCGCCGCCTTGCTCGCCGGTCAACTCGACGCCAAAGCCGTGGGCGTGCGCAGCGAAGAATCCTTCAACGGGATCCCCCCGCTCTCCGCGCATCCATTCTTCAGGCACCAGCAGCGGATCGTCCTCCAGAACGCGGGCATCATCGATCCGTGGAACATCGAGGACGCCATCGCGCGCGGCGCATACAGCGCGTACTTCAAAGTCCTCTTCGAAATGTCCCAGGAGGAGGCAATCGCCGAGGTCACCGCGGCGAACATCCGCGGCCGCGGTGGGGCTGGCTTTCCGGCGGGCATCAAGTGGGAAAGCGGCCGGAAGGCACGAGCGACGCCGAAGTTCGTCGTGTGCAACTCACACGAGGGTGAACCGAACGTCTACAAGGATCGCAGGATTCATGAAAGCGATCCCCACCGGATTCTCGAAGGCATCCTGATCGCCTGCGTTTCCGTGGGCGCGGAACGCGGGTACAACTACATTGGCGGCGAGTATCCTCTGGCGATCAAGCGCTTTCGGAAGGCGGTCGCCGACGCCGAAGCGCTCGGACTGATCGGCCGGAATGTCCTCGGCACCGGCAAGGACGTCTTCTTCCGCGTGCGAACCGGCGGTGGCGCGTATGTCTGCGGCGAAGGCTCCGCGCTCATGTACTCAATCATGGGCGTGCGCGGCCAACCGCGCACCAAGCCCCCCCGGTCCGTCGAGGAGGGCATCTGGAAGCGCCCGACCGTCGCCAACAACACCGAGACGCTTGCCAACATTCCCGACATCATCCTCAAGGGTGGTGAGTGGTACGCGAGCATCGGAACCGAAGGCAGCAAGGGCACCAAACTGATGACGGTCCAGGGGCCGATGAACACCCCCGGGCTGGTCGAGGTTCCGATGGGGATCACCCTTCGGACGCTGATGGAGGAATGCTGGGGCGGAATGCGTCCCGGTCACACCTTCAAGGGCATCCAGTCGGGTGGCGTTTCCGCCGGTCCGTTGAAGGAAGAGCACTTCGATCTGCCGGTGGACTTCGACTCCCTCACCGACGTGGGCGGCATGCTCGGATCCGGTGGGTTCTGCGTGTTCGACACCACCGTTTGCGCGGTCGATTACGCCC
>CAIPGK010000279.1 GCA_903864575.1 uncultured Chloroflexota bacterium | reverse complement strand
GTGCCGCTGCTGGCCGGGGCGCTCACCCGCTACATCCTCGTCCCGTTGAAGGGCGCCGACTGGTACGACAACGTCCTGATGCCGAAACTCGGCCCCACCGCGCTGCTCGGCCTGCTCTACACCATCGTCATCATGTTCGCGATGCAGGGCGACAAGATCGTCAGCCTCCCCGGCGACGTGGTGCGGATCGCCATCCCCCTCGCCATCTACTTCCTGCTGATGTTCACCACGGCCTATGTCATCTCCTGGAAATCCGGTCTCTCCTACGAGCAGACGGCGGCGGTTGCCTTCACCGCGGCGGGGAACAATTTCGAGTTGGCCATCGCGGTCGCGGTCGCCACCTTCGGCATCACCTCCGGGGAGGCGCTGGCCGGGGTGGTCGGCCCACTGATCGAGGTGCCGGTGCTGATCGCGCTCGTCTACGTCTCGCTCTGGCTGAAGGCGCGCCTTTTTCCGGGCGTGCCGGATGCCGCGGCGGTCGTCGCCGCCCCGTGCGCATCGGACCGCTGCCGCCACTGACCCGGAGCCGGAGCAGGCCATGACGACCCGCATCGCGATTCTCGGCGACCTCCACGGCAACCTGCGGGCGACGGAGGCGGCGCTCGCCGCCATCGACGCGGAGCGACCCGGCCTCACCCTCTGCCTCGGCGATCTGGTGGGATATGGCGCGCACCCGAACGAGGTCATCGACCGCATCCGCGCCCGGAACATCCCTGTCCTGATGGGCAACTACGATGACGGCGTCGGTTTCGACCGCGACGATTGCGGCTGCGCCTACCGGGACGAAGGCGAGCGGGAGCGCGGCCAGCAGTCGCTGCTGTGGACGCGGGCCGCCGTCAGCGACGACCGCAAGGCATGGCTGCGCACGCTTCCGTTCGACTGGCGGGGAGAAGCTCACGGGGTCCGCGTGCGCGCCGTCCACGGCAGCCCGCGCAGGATCAACGAGTATCTCTTCGAGGACCGCGATCCGGCCTCGCTGGAACGCATCGCGACGGGCGCGGATTGCGACGTGCTCCTGTTCGGCCACACCCACAAGCCGTGGACGCGCGAGATCGGCGGGGTCCGGTTCGTCAACGCGGGAAGCGCGGGCAAGCCGAAAGACGGCGACCCCCGCGCCTGCTGGGCGCTGCTGACGATCGGGGATGACGGAGAGATCGAGGTGGAGTACCGCCGCGAGGCGTACGACGCCGCGGCGGAAGCCGCCGCGATCCGTCTCGCCGGGCTGCCCAACGCGTTCGCGGAGGCGCTGGAAACCGGGGGCGCGCAGGCTCCCGCCGGGCGCGCCTGAAACGCTCCCCGGCCCGCGGGCATCCCTACGGTTGCGGGGTGGCGTCGCCCTCGCCGGAAAGTCCGGCCATGAACTGCGCCTCGAAGGTGGCCCGGTCGTAGTACATCGTGTCCTCCACGATGAGCCCGTCGCGGTAGTGCAGGACGGACGCGCCGGGGATGGCGATCTTCAGGCCGTTGCCGGGGGGCAGGCCGGGGATCTGGCCGGTGTAGGTTCCGGTGTAGGTCCACTCGATGGCCGCGTCGTCGCCGGAGACGAAGGCGCTCCGGGGCACGAGGGCGAGGTCGGGGAACCCGGCGAAATTGGCCTCCAGCCACTGCTGGATCGCGGCGCGTCCCTCGCGGCGGTCGCCGTCGATAACGGCCTCGGAGAGGGTGGCGTCCTCGGCGTAGAGGGCGGCGATCTTCGCCGGGTCGCGCTCCTCCCAGGCGGCGGCGAACTGGTCCAGCGGGGCTGGATACATGACCTCGGACGCCGCCTTCCGGGCCGAAAACGCGCCCGCGCCCGCCAGCAGCGAAACGGCGACGAGCACGGCGGCGGCCAGGAACGGCATCGGCAGGGAGATCAGGCGGCGAGTCATCGACATATCTCAATATCTCCAGCGACGGGCATGGGGGCCAAACCGGGCATGGCCCACGGTCGGGCGCCGCGCAACCCGCGACGGACCCGGCCATGCCAGTATGCTGCCGGGAGCACGCCGCCGCGTCAATCCTGCGCGCCCCGATAGCCGCCCCGGATGCCGGACACCGGCAGCGACCCCCGGAACCTCGGTCAGCCCGAGGAACGAGGGAACTTCCGAGGACGCCAGCTCAGACGAGATTCCTCGTTCCTCGGGCTGACCACCAGACGTTCGGCAACCGCTCCGACACCCGATACCCGACACCCGACAGGAGTCTCAATGACCGATCCATCGCTTTCCCCGGAGATCGAGGGCGTGACGCGTGGCAACGCCGCGGGGGAGATCGCGCGGCAGGGGTGGTTCGTCGGGCATTTCATGGGCGAGGGCAACCCGTTGCGGACGGATGGCGTCGAGGTGAAATGGAGCGTGTACGAGGGGGGCGAGAAGCGGGCAGGCTGGGGGGCGAACCGCGAGGCGACGACCCTCTGCGTGCTGGTGCGGGGGCGCTTCCGGCTCTCGTTTCCCGGCGGCGACGTGTGGCTCGAGCGCGAAGGCGACTTCGTGCAGTGGCTGCCGAATGTTCCGCACGAGTGGCAGGCCGACGGGCCGACGGTCGTCATCTCGGTGCGGTGGCCATCGGTTCCGGGCGATTCGTACCCGGTGACCGATGCAGACGCATCGGAGCGGCGCCCGTGAGCGGGCGCTGCCAACCGCGGCGGTCCACCGAAACCCGGACCAATGGCGGCGCGATCCGGCGACCAGCCGGGCAATCCCGCCGTAGATGAGGTCAGAGTGCGGCAGACCCGTATCGACCGTGCTCCCGAGGTGGGACAGCCCGCACCCCTTCCCGGCACGATGCCCGGCCCCCCCGAGGCCGGGCATTGTGTTTCTCACCGTCATCCCGGCCCGGGCCCCGTCACCTCGGCGAACGGGGGATCTCGACACATGGGATGGATATGGAGGTCCCTCCATTGTCGGAATGACGAGATGCCGTTCGGGAACCGCTCTCATCGAGGGCATGGAACCAAATCGGCGCGGTTGGCGTAGATAGAGACAGGAGCGCAACGGACCCTCCCCCGGAGCGCTCAGGACAACTGGAGACACACCCGCTCATTTCCCCTCCCACTCCCCACATCAGGATTCCCGCACAATCCCCCCACACGAACCCGGCCATCTGGCCGGGTTCGCGTTTTCCCGGGATCCGGGGCATCGGACGCCGGGGCTCAGCCGCCGGTGATCTGACGGAGCACCCGCGCGGCATCGGCGGCGGGCGGGCCGTCCGGGCCGATCGCATCCACGCAGACCAGCACGGTGCCGGACGTGCCGCAGGCCTTCGCCTCGCGGGTGGGGTCCGTGCCCCAGCCCTCCCAGATTGCGCGGGCCTCTCCCGCCTGTCCCGGCGTGGCGAAGTGGTGCAACACCACACCGAGGTACGCCGCGCCGCCGGGCGGGGGAGCGTCGCAACGGAAGTCGATATACGCCCCGTCCTGCCAGCCGAGACGTTCATAGGCCGCGCCGGTAACCTGGAGAACGGCGGCCGGGGTATGCACGCCCCGGGCAACCGTAGAGAAGCACGCGCCATATGACACGGCAGGGCCCGCCGGGAGCAACTGCAGCGCGGTCCGGGCGGCGGGGTCCGGTCGGGGCTCGCCCGCGGCCGCGGCGGCCAGCACCTGGCGCATGACGGCATCCACCGCGGGGGATGGGTCGCCATTGGCGGCCACGCCGGTGACGCGCACCAGCAGGGAGCCCTGCGCGGCGTACCAGGTCACCTCGTCGCCGTCCGCGGTTGGGCCGGCGATGGCGGTGGACGCCTCGCCGAGGGCAGGCGTCGGGAGATTCCACATGGCGGTGTTGGCGATGCGGGCCTGCGAGAAATAGGGAACCGCGCCCTGCGCGAAGGCGGGCGTGCCGAAGCGATGGATGGCGATGTCGATCCACCCGGCCTCGCCGGGAGGCGGCGCAGCGCACCCGAACTGGCGGGTCTGGGCCGTGATCCAGTCCAGCTCCCCGAGATCGACCGCGGCATTGGGCATGTCGGAGAAACGGGACAGCATCTCCTGCCACGAGATCGGGCCTTCGCCGGCAACCGAGAAGCAGGCGGCATGGGGCACGGCCAACCCCTGCGGCAGGTACCCCTCGGGGGGCGCGGAGATGCCGGAGACGCGCGGTGCAGGCGGCAGCACGCGGGCCGTCGTGACCCCCGAACCGGACGAACCGCTCGCGGGGCGAGGAACGGCCGGGGTGGGCATGGTCGGCGCGATGACGCCCCCGGCCGCAAAGGGCAACCCGCAGGCCGCCACGCCATCCACGTAGCCGGTCATGAACGAGATGATGCGGTCGTCATCGATGCCGTGCGCGCCAGCTTGCGCCTGGGAATTCCAGTAGTCGTCTCCGGACTCGGCGGAGAGTTTGGCAGCCTCGGTGACGTCACCCTTGTCGAGGAGGCCGAGCGTTCCGGCCTGCTGCGTCCACGCACCCGCGAGGCAATCCGCCTGGAGTTCGTGAGCGTTGCTCTCGCCGCGCGGAACCGCGAGGAGATTCTGGATGTGGTGGCCCCACTCATGGGAGAGCACGGTCACCGGAGCATAGTCGCCAAAGCGGCGACTGAGGTCGATGATGGCGATGGGCGACAGGTAGATGCCCTCGTCGGCGGGACAATAGAACGCGATGGTGGTTTCCGGGGAGGCGGACCCGCAGGCGGTGCGCACATACCCATCCAGCACGGTGATCGTCGAGGGTGAGCGATAGGCCGCGCCCTGCGCGTCGAACGTGTCGCGCAAGAAGGCGTCGAGTTCCTCCACGGCAATGGCGGGGTCGGCGAAGCCCTGCGCGCCGGCGAAGGAGGATTGCCGATCGGGGAAACCGACGAGCGGGATCTCCGTTTCCTGCCACGCGACCACCGGCGCCGCCAGCCCGGCGAGGACGGCTCCGGCAAGCACCACCGCGCAGAAGAGAGACCGGATGCAGCGAACGGCGGGACGCTTCATGCAACGCCTCCCGTGACGCGGCGCGCGGCCGCGATGACACGCGATCTGGCGCAGTATCGTAGCGCACCAGCCGATGGCCCCGGAGGCGTCGCCTCATGGCGAACCACGCGCTGATTATTCGGGTTTCGCTGTTTTGGATTGCATAAACATTTGATTCCTTATATGATGTGAACGTAACGATATTTGACCTTGCTTCAATTCGTCTCTGCTCCGGAATTATGATTTACCAACACACGGAGTTCGCCATCGAGACGCCGTCCACGAACGAGCCCGCACCCACTCCCGCGAACACCTCGCCGCGCTGGAGCCGCGCATGGCGAGGGGCCGTGACCGCACGCCTGGAAGACGCCGCGCAGGCGCCTCTGACGGCGCTGGCGATCATCATGGCCCCGGTCGTCCTCGCGCCCTATGCGATCGATCTGGCCCCGGCGGCGGACCAGGTCCTGATCGTGCTCGGCTACCTGCTGTGGGCGGTCTTCGCGGTCAATGTCGCGATCCAGTTGCTGCTCAACCCCAACCGCACCTCGTGGCTGAGCCGCCACTGGCTGGATGTGGCCATCACCATTGCGCCGATGATCCGGCCCTTGCACGCCGCGCGGACACTGCGGATGTGGTGGGCGATCGCGGCGGGCGCGCGCGGTCTGCTCGGCGTCCGGCGCCTGCTGAGCAGCCGCCGCCTGATTTACATCCTCGGCACCGCCGGCATCGTGGTCAGCATTGCCGCCGATCTCGTGCTGGAGGCGGAAAAAGCCAATCCCGACGCCTCGATCCACACCTTTGGCGACGCCCTCTGGTGGGCCGTAACGACGGTCACCTCGGTAGGTTACGGCGACAAATACCCGACGACCCCCACCGGACGCGGCATCGGCATCGCGCTGATGGTGCTCGGCATCGCCCTGTTCGGCGTGGTGACGGCCAACCTCGCGGGGTTGCTGATCGAGGCCGAAGAGAACCGGCTGGAGCAGCAACTCGGGGATGTCGACGCCCGCCTGCGCCGCATCGAGGATGCCCTCGGCAAGCAGGCGACCCGGCAGCGGGCCATCGCCGACCGCGCCATGCGGATGGCCAGGCGCAACCGCACCCGCACCCGCAAGGACAAGGAGAAGGACACCCGGGAGCGCGAGAACGCCGACCGGCAGGACCGTCCGGGCAAGGACCGTGACAAGGACGCCGAACGGCAGGCAAAGGATGCCGGGCGGCAGACAAAGGTCGACGGACGGCAGGCCAAGGATGCCGAACGGAAGGTCAAGGACGCCGAACGACAGGCGAAGGATGCGGAGCGCCAGAACCGGGAGCGCGTGAAAGCCGCCGACCGGGCAGGCAGCGACCCCGGGCACGACCTCGCCGCCAACGCGCAAGCCTCGGCGGAGACGACCTCGGCGACAGCACCAGCCACCCCTGCAGCCACGGCCATGAATGGCGCATCGTCTGCCCGCAAGGATCGGGCGGGGCGCGCAGGACAGCCGGGCAGTGAAGCCAGGTCCATCGCTCCTGCGGTGCCGACGCGCCCGATTGGCCGGGAGCGACGCGTGGTCCGGAAACACGCGGCCGCCGCCGGGGGAGCGCCTCATGACGGGATGGCGGCCGGCACGGACACCGCCGTCAACCCGGCTGCGCCGGGCCGTACCCGTGCCCACGACGCACCCGAGACGGCCCCCGAGCCCCGGGACACCCCGGACGCGCCCAACACCCCGACCTTCGCCTGAGCATTGCCCCGCGCGCCAACCGAACAGGGCCGACCCGCTCCCGAAGGTCACTCCCGGACGTTGCGGGCGTGCGCCCCGGCGACGTTCACCAGTCCCGAGCCGCGCCGCGTTCCGAGCGGCCAGGGGCGCGGCCCTGCGCGGTTATTCGACGACGGTGTACATCCGGCGGAAACGATTGTCCAGCAGCGGCGCGATCTGGCCGAGGACGATCTCCTTGAACTCCGGCCGGGTGGAGTGGAAATCGAACGCCGCCTGATCGGCATACTGTTCGTACAGCAGCAGCTTGCGCGGATCGTCCGTGTTCTGGTTCACGATGAAGGCCCGGTTGCCCTCCTCCGCCCGCGCCATTGGCGCCCAGACGTTGGTAAGCAGATCCAGCACCTTCTCGACGTTCCCCTCGGCAATCTCATATTCCGCGACGACGACGATCATGGCATTCCTCCCGTGTGGCTCATGGCAGTGTCCAACCTTCCGACATCACGACGCCCCGACACCCCGACAGCCCGGGCGCACGAGGGACCCCGTTTGCCCCGGCATCACCACCCGAACCCGCGTCCATCGGGATGACGACACGCGGTCCGGCTGGCGGATGGCAGCTGGCAGCTGGCAGTCGCCAGCAGTCGGCTGTGGCCGCTCGCCCGGCGACAGCCATCACCATTCATCCTCCGCCACGAGGCGGCGGTACAGCGCGTCGAGTTCCTCGTCCGAGCCGTAGTGGATGGTCAGTTGGCCGCCGGCGTTGTCCTTGCCGGGCTTGAGACTGACCCGCGTACCGAGCGCCCGCTCGAAGCCGGTGAGAACCGACTGCAGGTTGGGGCTGAGGCGATGCGCCCGGTCGTCCTTTCGGCTCGGCTCGTGGTCCGGGTCCGGGGAGCGCTCGGCCCACTTGCGGACCAGCTCCTCGGTTTGCCGCACGGAGAGACCACGGGCGACGACCATCTCCAGCGCCGCCACCTGCTCGGGCGCGGCAGGCAGGCCGAGCAGCGCGCGGGCGTGTCCCTCGGTGATCTCCCCGGCGGCCAGCGCGGCTTGCACGGCGTCCGGCAACCCGAGCAGGCGCAGGGTGTTCGTGACGCTCACGCGGGAGCGGCCGACGCGCTCGGCCACCGCCGCTTGCGTGAGGCCGAACTCGTCGATCAACTGCCGATAGGCGGCCGCCTCCTCCAACGGGGACAGATCGGCGCGGACGACGTTCTCGACAAGCGCCAGCTCCAGCATGGCGCGCGGAGCAGCATCCTTCACCACCACCGGCACGCTGGTCAGTCCGGCGATCCGGGCGGCCCGCCAGCGGCGCTCCCCGGCGATGATCACGTAGCGGCCGCGCTCCGGCCCCGCCGTCACCACCAGCGGCTGGATGATGCCGTGAGCGCGAATGCTCTCGGCCAGCGCGGACAGCGCAGCGCTGTCCAGCACCGAGCGGGGCTGGTAGGGATTCGGCTCGATGGCGTTGATGTCGACATCGAGCGTCGATGGGGCTGCGGGCTGGTCCAGCGTCGGGATCAGCGCGCCGAGCCCGCGCCCGAGCCCGCCTCTCCGCGCGCCAGAGCCAGCTCCCGTCCCGGGCCTGCCGCCGGCCGCCGCGTTCCTCCCGATTTCGGTTGCCGCCTCGCGGTCCTGCTTGGTCATCAGGCTCCTCCCGGACATCGCCGCGAGTATACGGGGCGTGCGGGGTTTTCGGGTTGCGGGGCTCGCGGTCCCGGGTCTGCAGGCTTGTGATCCCCTCGGGTTCCGGGCGGGGCATGATCCGGGTGCGCCGCGGACCATCGGTCCACATTCCCACGTAGTACGCTCCCCGAAGCAAGAAGCCGCCTTCGGGAAGGACGCAGTCTCGCCGTGCAAACGCCAACCACTTCGACCGCCGCCGCCCTCATTTCCCTGCTGGGGCTGCTGATCATCGCCTATGGCGTCTCCTACTGGGCGTACCGGGCGCGAACCGACCGCTCGGCCTTCGTGGGGCTCTACCTGCTGTTCGGCATTCCCGGCGCGCTGCTGTCGGTGGCCGGGCTGGTTGCGATGGTCCGCGGCGAGCGGGAGCTCGGCCCGATCCTGCTGCTGACCGGCATCGGTCTCTGGCTGCCCCTGTTGCCGCAGGTCCGGCAGGCGCTGGCGCGGGTGACCCCGATCGACCCGGCGTCGCCGGTGGACATGACCGGCCTCTCGATCATCTTCGGACTGATCGGCTTCCTGGGCGGCCCGATTCTCGGCGGGGCCAGCGCCGCGCCCGCCGCCGAGGAGATTCCCTCCATCAGCTACCTCGATCTCATTCTTCAGGGGGCAGCGTTCCTGCTGATCGCCTACATGGCCGTCGGCTGGCCGATCTCCCGGTTCGACTCCGCCGAAGGCAAGCCGCGGGTGCGCTCCTTCCGCGAGGCCACCGCGCGCCTCGGCATCGCCGCGCCAGACCTCAGGACGATCGGCTGGGGCATCGGCGCGACCCTTCTCTGCTTCCTCGCCGCGGGCGCCGCCGGCTACGTCGGCGCGCTCCTGCAGCCCGGCGTGGACGAGGGCGTCACCGAGGTGGTGAAGGCGATGACCGGCGCGATCCAGACCGTGCCGGGCGCATTGCTGCTGGGCATCTCCGCGGGCGTCGGCGAGGAGGCCATCTTTCGCGGAGCCGTGCAGCCGCGCCTCGGCATCGTGCTGACCGCCATCGCCTTCGCCCTGCTCCACGGCGGGCAATACGGCCTGAACTTCAGCATCGTCGGGCTGTTCCTCGTCGCCATCGTGCTCGGCATCACCCGCCAGCGCTGCAACACCACCGCCGCGATGATCGCCCACGCCGCGTTCAATTCCCTGCAGGTGCTGGCGCTGGTGATGGCGAGCCGGGGGGCGTAGGTCCCGGCTGGATTCGACCGCGTCATCCCGGAGCACGAGCGATCCCGGCAGCCCTCGCATCCCCCACGAGATTCCTCGTGCCTCGGGATGACGACAGGCTGGCCGGAATCACCTCGAGCGCGCAGCATCGACCGGCAGGACCGGCACGATCCATCCCGAACCGGACCCGGACCCGGACCCGGACCCGGACAGGGTGAGGGATCGTCGCAGACCAGGGTGCGCGTTGCCTGAACGTCTCCTGTCTCAGGCAGGAATCCAGGTATCGACGAAGGCGTTGAAGCAGGCCTCGCCGCTCTTGCAGGCCGCTTCGAGTTTGGCGCAGGCGAGCCCGGCCTTCTGGCAGTTCTTCCGGGTCGTCCCGGCAGCGTAGGTGACGATGCAGAGCGTGTCGGTCATTCCGTACACGTACCCGCCTCTGGTGGAGCAGTCACAATCCGGGCAGGGCTTGCACGTCTTCTTGCCCTTCTCGACCACTGGCGCGCCGGTCGGAGCGAAGGGAACCTCCCCGGTCAGCACCGAGCGGAGATGGGCGGCAAAGCGGTCGCGGTCGGTCAGGACGCGCGCCGCTGCGCCGCGCGCGCCGGCGCCGACAAGCGACGTTCCAATCACAGCGCCAGCCGCACCGGCAGCTTTCCGGCGGCTCATGCCGCCGACGGCGCGGCTGATTCGATCGAATGCGTGCGGGTCCATGCGAGCCTCCTGCGGGCGGGGAGCATTCCGCCGCGTACCGCAACGAGGGCGCAGGGAACGTGCCAGCAGCGCCGCCGGACTGCATCGATCCCGTGGCCGGACCGCGACCGCGGGAATGCCTCCCCGCGGCGGCGGTGGTCCGGTTGCGATGGTCGGGAATCAGGTCCCGGTGGAATCAGACGCCGAACCAGTCGGAGAAGAACTGGTCGATGCAGGCGCCCGCGTCCCTGCACGCGCCAGCAATGCCCGCGCATTCGAGCCCCGCGTCCTTGCAGGCGTTCTGCAACGGGCCATCGTCGTAGTAGGTGACGCAGAGCGTGTCCGTCGATCCGTAGATGTAGCCGCCGGTCGTCATGCAGTCGCAGTCGGCGCAGGGCTTGCATTTCGTCGGCTTCCTGCTGCTCTTTCGCGGCTCCGGCGCGGCGGCGGGGGAGAGGGAGACGCCATGTGCGGCAACGGCCCGGACACGACGTTTCATGGCGTCGCGGCTGGCCGCAAGGGCGGTGCGCTCGGGGCCGCCCAGCAACGATGCGCCAAGCGCGGCGCCTGCCGCCCCCATCGCGCGCCTGCGCGACATGACGCCCACGATGCGGCTGATCCGATCAATGGTCCGCGGGTCCATGCTGGCCTCCTGCTGGCGGGGAATCGGTCGCCACTGTAGCGATTCTGACCGCATGATACTGATGTAATTCTGATATTTCAACACTTTCCGGCGAGATGATGCGACCGTTTCCTCCGAAGGCGCCCCGGGGACCGACCGCCGCCGGGCCGCGCTTGCCGCGCGTCGCCTTCCCGTGCTAGGTTCGCCCCATTGCTTCCATTCGCCGCGGGCGGCCCGGGCCGTTCCGCCTCGCGCCGGGACGACGCCTCGTGACCGACATCATCGACAGTCCCGCCGCAGAGATCGCGCCGGTGCTCACGCCGCCGGAGGTAACCTTCCTCCGCTCCCTGGAACAGATCGCCGCAGGCGGCCCCGGGCCGATCATGGCCATCGGCGGCGCGGAGGACAAGACCCGCGACCGGCTGATCCTGACCGCCTTCCACGCCCTCGCCGGGGGGCTCGACGCGCGCATCGCCATCGTGCCCACCGCCAGTTCCATCGAGAACGCGGGGGAGCGCTACAAGGCCCTGTTCCTCGAGATGGGCGCGGCCTCCGCCGAGGTCGTGTACCTCGCCGACCGGGCCGATGCGAACCGCGACAGCGCGGTGGAGATCCTGCAGGATACGACCGGCATCTTCATCACCGGCGGCAACCAGTTGCGGCTGGCGTCCATCGTCGGCGGCACGCTCGTTGCCCGCGCCGTGCGCGAGCGGAACCTCGCGGGCGCGGTCATCGCCGGCACGAGCGCCGGGGCGAGCATCCTCTCCTCGCACATGGTCGCCTTCGGCTCCAGCGGGGCAGCGCCGAAGATGCGGATGGCGCAAATGACCGCGGGATTCGGTCTCGTGCACGATACGCTCGTGGACCAGCACTTCCGGCAGCGCGACCGCTTCGGGCGATTGCTCGCGCTGGTGGCGGCCAGTCCCGCGCTGCTCGGGGTCGGGGTGGATGAGGACACGGCTGCCATCTTTCGCAACGATGGGACCATCGAGGTGCTCGGCCGCCACACCGTGACCATCGTGGACGGGACGCACATCGAATCCGACGTCTTCCGGGTGAAGGGCCACGCGCCGATCACGGTGGCGAACGCGATCGTTCACATCCTCGCCAGCGGCCGGCGGTTCGACACCCACGCCCGGCGGCTACTGAACGAGGACAGGTAGGCGCAATGCCCGGCGGGCATGGGACGATGTCGACGCGAAGGTCCCGGCCGCTTCGGTGACAGGCAGGGGAAACGCCGGCCGCACGGCCGGTCCCATCCCGCGTGGCTGGCAGAAACCGGCCCGGGGAGGATGCTCCCCGGGCCGGTTCGATGCGGTGTTCCGCGGCTACCGCGCTTCCACCGCGTCGCGGATGGCGTACAGGGCGGCCGTCGTCGCGAAGAGCTCCGGGCCGCTGGTGACGGGATAGCTGGAGAACCGCGCGACGACGAGGTTGTGCGGATGGCTCACCCACAGCTGCTGGCCGTGAATGCCGCGCCCCTCGAAGCTGGCCTCGTCCAGCTGGTTCACCCACCAGAAGCTGCGGTAGTTGCTGTTCGCCTGGTCCGCCTGATGACGCACGGCAAAGCGCTCCGGCGAGCCGCCGAAGCGGACATCCTCCACGAAGGTGGCGGGCACGATGGTATGGCCGTTATATCGCCCGTTCTGCAGGATCATCTGGCCGAACCGGGCGAGGTCGCGCACGCAGAGGTTCAGGCCGCCGGTGGAGAGCGCCTTGCCCTCCGCGCCGAGGGCGACGTAGCCGTCCTGCTCCGCGCCGAGCTTGCTGAAAATCTCGTCGGACAGCAGCTGCGCCCACGGCTTGCCGGAGACCTTTTCCAGCAGCCAGCCGAACATGTCGGTCACGGGGGAGACATAATCGAAGGCCTCGCCCGGCTCGCCCATTTTCGTCATCGTCGGCAGGTATTCATACGCTCCGCCGACCTCCTCGGTCGGGCGGAAGCCGAGCGCGGTGAGGTAGCGGCGGAAGGGGGAGTTGGGGTCCGCGACGGCCGCCGGCTTCTCGCTCCACTCGATGGCGATCTCCATGTCCATCGCCTGGCGCACGGTAGCGTCGCCGAACCCGCTCTCGGCCAGTTCGGGGATGTACTCGCCGATGGTCTTGCCGGGGTCCAGCACACCGCGGTCGATCAGGATGCCGCCAAGGGTTCCGGTGAAGGACTTGGTGACCGACATCAGCAAGTGCCGCGTCGATTCGTTCATCCCGTTCCAGTACTGCTCCCAGATGAGTTCGCCGTTGTGCAGCACCACGATGGCATCGCAGTAGGCGCGCTCGAGTGACTCGGAAACGGTCATGCCGGTATCGCCAGCGGGCAGGCCGCCGAGATCCATGAGGCGCTCGTGGAACGGCGAGACCGGTCCGTCGCCGCGGGAAACGACCATGGTCGGGAAGACTTCGCGCATGTGCTGGAAGGCCCAGCGGTTCCACGGGCCATCCTGCCAGTTGGCCTTCGACACCCGCTTGTCGACGGGCGGCGGGAAGCCCTTCATGATCCCGAGTTCGTCCCAGGTGGCGGGCATCACGAGGTCGGCGGGCGCGACGGCGGCTGCTTCCTCGGCAACGACGCCGGTCTCGGGATCGGTTTCGGGGGTGGCCTCCTGCGCGAAGGCGCGGTGGTCGCCGCCGAATGGCAGCGTCGCGCCAGCAGCGGCGGCCGCGCCGATCAGGGAACGGCGAGACCAGGAACGATGCGTCATACGGGGGTCCTCCACGGTGCGCGACTTCGCGCTCTGCGGTCAGGGATTCCCCGGCCGCAATCCTGGATCGCACCCCCTGAAGGCGCCACGCCGGAACCTGCGACATCTTTCGGTATTCTATGAAAAGTTGGTTCGCCGGTACAGTCGTCGTGGCAAATGGCGACGAATCACAACGCGACATGACGGCGCGGATCCTGCGCCCGCCTAGCGCTGAACCTCCCCGAGGAGCCCACGCGACCGGGCGGCCTCGACGGCCTGCAGGCGATCGTCCACCCCGAGTTTGCGATAGATCTCGATGGTGTGGCGCTTTACCGTCGCGGGGGAGATGGAGAGGAGGTCCGCGATCTCCTTGTTGGTCAGGCCGTCGCGCAGGCATTCCAGCACCTGCCGTTCACGGCGGCTGAGGCGGTTGCCTGCGAATGCGCTCCCCGGCGCGGGTCCGGCGAGCGCTGCCGCCGCCGCCGCCGCGATCCGCTCGCCGTCACGGCCAGCGGCGCGAAGCAGGCGGCGAAGCGGCAGGATCAATTCCGCGAATGGCTGCAGCACGCCGCCGGGGAGCGCGATCTCCACCGCCTGCCGTACCGGGTCGATGGCGGCCTTGCCCCGGTGATCCTCCTGCAACGCCAGCCCGAGCAGGAGACGCGCGCGGATCGCGTTGGCGGGGTCGTGATCGGCATCGAGCGCGGCAATGATGGCGGGCAGGCGATCCCGCGCAGCCGCGACCTCCTCCGAGCCGCCCGCCGCCAGCCCGACATGGATGGCGGTCACCTCTGGCGCCTCGATCATGCGCCACGGAACCTCGGTCCGCAGGTCCCTGAACCGCGCCTGCCATTCCCGCGCCCCGTGATGATCCCCCTGGAGCGCAGCCAGCCGCGCCCGAAAGGAGCGCGCTCCCGCCTGCCAGCGGACATCCTGCACATCGGCCGTCTGGGCGATGTACTGCTCGACCAGCGCGACCGATTCGGCGCCCCGGCCGGTGAGGTGGAGCAGCATCGCGTGGCCGAGGGTGCTTTCGTGTTCGAAGAAGATCGAGGCGCGCGACCGGTTCGCCATCGCCAGGCGCAGCGCGGCCTCGGATTCCTCCAGGTCCATCCGGTAGAGATGGGCAAGACCCAGCAGGGCGCGGCCTTCGATCCGGATGCTCTCCAACGGAATCTCGTCGGCGTGGCGGATCGCGCGGCGGGCGGCGGAAACCGCCCGATCCGGGCGCATGGCGAAGAGATTCACCCCGGCGCGGATCATCGCGATTCGTGCGGTCATCGTATCGGGCGCGCCGGCATCGGGGCGGTCCACGGCGTCGAGCATGGCCAGTGCGTCGTCGGTGCGGCCGAGGGCGTGCAGGGCGAGCGCCGCCCAGCTGAGGGCGTCCGTCCGCGTCTGCGAGCGGTCGTCGCCCATCAGGTCCGCCGCGGCCCGCATCCGGCGAATCTGCTCCTCGTGGTCCTCTACCCAGCGGAAGTTCTCGGCGTGGAGGACATCGATGGCGGCGGCGAGGCGGGCGCGCTCGCGGGCATCCAGCGGGCCTGCGCCTGCGGCGAGCAGGGCCTCCGCCGCATCGAGGCAGATCTCGGAGCCGGGTTCATTGCCGCGGAAGGAGAGGCCCACGGCACGGCCGAGCATCAGGGCCGGGTCCCCGGTCACCGCAGGCTCCGGCATCGCCCGGATCCAGCGATCGATGTCGAAGCGGCGATCCTCGTCCAGGGCGCGCCAGAGATGGCGGCCGATGACGGCGGCGGCAGCCGCATCCTCCCTCGCGGCGCGGAGGTGGGTCACCGCGCCGAGGATGTCGTTCCGCTTCTCGCGGTCGGCGGCGACGCTGCGGTGCACCTCGGCGACCGCCTCCGGGCCGCTTGCCGCCAGCAGCCGATCACGAAACGTCTCGCGGATGAGGGCGTGATAGCGATATTCACCATGTTCGATCGGGGTGAGCAAGCGGTCGGACCAGGCGAGGCGGTCGAGCAGGGCAACCGCCGAGGGGTAATCGAGCCCGCACAGGCGCTGGCAGAGGGCGGCGTCGATCCGCTCGGGAACCGCGAGGCGCAGGAGCATCTCGAGATCGGCAGCGGGGCGGGCGTCGAGCACCTCGTCGATGAGGTACTCCCGCACGGGGCGGTGAGCGGCGAAGTCGCGAATGTCCCCCGGCGGCCTGCGTTCGACCGCGAGGGTGAACAGGCGGAGTACGACCGGCCAGCCTTCGGTGAGTTGCCAGGTGCGCTCGCTGAGGTCGTCGACGGGTTCCGGCAGGCGCTGGTCATGGGAACGGAGGAACGCGGCGATCTCCTGCCGGCTGAAGCGCAGATCCTCGGGGCCAATATCCGTCACCAACCCGAGGGCGCGGGCGCGGGAGAGGGGAATCTCGGGCATGACGCGGGAGTCGATGAACAAGTGCAACCCGGGCGGCTGCCAGCGGACGAGGTGACCGAGCAGCACGTCGAGCGCCGGGGATGCCGCGTCGTGGTAATCATCCAGAAGGAGCAGGAGGGGGTGGCCGAGCGCGAGCAGATCGTCCGCAAGGCGCTGGGCGATCGCGATCTGGTCAAACCCTGAGCGGAGGCGGGAGAGGGTCGCCTCGCCGAATCCGGGGGCGATCTCGCGCACCGCGCTCACGAGATTGCGGGTGAAGATCTCCGGGTCGCGGTCGCGCTCGTCGAGCCCGAGCCACACGGCCGGCATCGGAGCGTGGCCGAGCCATTCGGAGGCAAGGGTCGTCTTGCCGAACCCGGCGGGGGCAACCACGAGGGTGACGCCGGGCAACGGAAGGTTGGCCGCCCGCTCCAGCAATCGGCCACGCCTCACCAGGTCCTGCGGCAGGGCCGGCCCGTGGGTCTTGATCCGGAGCAACTCCGGTCCTGCTCCTGTTGCGGTCATGGACGCAACCCTTCCGCCCGGGGAACGAACCCCGGTGGTGATGCGCGCCAGCGCGTTCGGCCATCCCGGCCGAATGGCTCTCCCCTGAGTGCGACTAGTCTACGCGACACCGGGCGCGCGGGAACGCTCGCGAGGTCATCGCGCGCTGGCGCGCAACGGATTCCGCCCGGATCGCGGCCCATCACGGCCGAGCGGCGCCGGGACCTCCGGGCAACGGCGTCCCGATGGGTCTGGCAGCTATTCCCCGGGAACCGCATGATCGTGCGGGTTCGCGGGTTCGGCGCAATCCGCCGGCGGGGCTCGCTCTCCGTGACCGGGCGATCGGTGGCACAATGCGGGACCCGCCGCACGGCAAGGCTGGCGGCACGCGACGACGCTGGCGCACGCGCCGGAACTGGCATGACTGCCCGACAGACACGATCGCTCAAGCGCTACGCCTGGATTTCAGTCGGCGCCGCGGTCGTCACCATCACGCTGAAACTGGTCGCCTACCGGGTCACCGACTCGGTCGGGTTGCTTTCGGATGCGCTCGAATCGGTGGTGAACCTCGTCGCCGCCGTGGCCGCCGTGATCGCCCTCGGGTACGCCGGGAAGGACCCGGACGAGGATCACGCCTTCGGCCACGACAAGGCCGAGTATTTCTCGAGCGGCTTCGAGGGCGCCCTCGTGCTGGCCGCCGCCGCGGGCATCGCGTTCACGGCCATCCCCCGCTTTTTCAATCCCTCGCCGGTGGAGCAGGTCGGTCTCGGAACCGTGGTCGCGGTGGCGGCCTCGGTGCTCAATTTCGCGGTCGCGCGGCTGCTGTTCAAGGCGGGCCGGGAGCACCGCTCGGTCACCCTCGTGGCGGACGCCCATCACCTGATGACCGACGTGTGGACGACCGTGGGCGTGCTCGCCGGGGTGGCCATCGTCTTCTTTACCGGGTGGGAACGCCTCGACCCGGTGATCGCGGTGCTGGTGGCGGTCAACATCGTCCGCACCGGCTTCGCCCTCGTCCGCCGCTCCATGCTCGGCCTGCTGGACACCGCCCTGCCGCCGGAGGACCGCGAGAAGGTCCACGCGATCCTCACAACCTACGAGCGCGAGCATGGCATCGAGACGCACGCCCTGCGGACCCGCACCGCGGGCGCGCGAAACTTCATCGCCGTCCACGTGCTCGTGCCCGGCGAGTGGAGCGTCGACAAGGGCCACGACCTGCTGGAGTGGATCGAGAACGATATCCGGGAGGCGATTCCCGGCACGACGATGTTCACCCATCTCGAACCGCTCCACGTTCCGGCTTCCTACCACGACACCGGCCTCGACCGGACCGAAGCGCCACGCTATGCCTGAGGCGGCATTCCCCCCTTCCACCCACCGTTTCCGCGTCTTCGGGATGGATTGCGCGCATGACGTGGCCGATGTCGAACGGGCCGTCCTCGCCCTGCCGGGGGTTGCTGCCGCCCGCGTCTCCCTCACCGCGCAGGCGATGACCGTCGAGGCAGGCGACCCGGCAACCCTCCCGTTCGTGGAGCAGGCCGTGCAGGGTCTCGGCTACCGGATCGCCCCTGACGGCGGCGATGCCCTCCCCGCCCGGTTCGACCCCGGCTATCGCCGCGCCCTCTGGATCGTGGTGGCGCTCAACCTCGGATACGGGATCATCGAAACCGGCGGCAGCGTCCTCGCCGGGTCGCAGGCCCTCCGCGCCGACGCGCTCGATTTCCTCGGGGACGGCCTGATTTCCCTGCTCGGGTTGCTTGCCCTCGGCTGGCTGCCCGTCTGGCGCGCGCGGACGGCCCTGCTGCAAGGAATCTTCCTCGGCGGCATGGGCCTGTTCGTGCTGGGCGCGACTGCCTACCGCGTGTTCGTCCAGCACACCCCGGAGGCGAGGCAGATGGGCCTGTTCGGGTTGGCCGCCCTCGCGGCGAACGTGGCATCCGCCCTCGTGCTGATGCCGCATCGCTCCGGCGACGCCAACGTCCGCGCCGTCTGGCTCTTCTCCCGAAACGACGCCATCGGCAACCTCGCCGTGGTCATCGCCGCCGTGCTGGTCGCCGCGTTCGGCTCCCCGTGGCCCGACCTGATCGTCGCCGCCGCCATCGCCGGGCTGTTCCTGCACTCCTCGTGGCGGATCATCGTGGACGCGCGGCGAGAGTTGGCCGGGTCGTAGGTTTCGGTTGCGGGTAACGGGTGAGCCGCATCCTGTCGTCCAGCAGGGAGACCAGGGCAAGGCCGATCAACGGGCCGATGACCGCGCCTGCCGTGTCCATCGCGCGGTGGAATCCGAAGGCGCGGCCGCGCGATTGCGGCGCGGTCGAATCGGCGATCAGGGCCTCACGCGGGCTGCCCCGGAGGCCCTTCCCGGTCCGGTCGACGAAGCGGGCGAACAGCACCACCGGCCACGCCCCGGCCAGCGCCAGCAGCAGTTTCCCGATCGCGGAAAGGCCATACCCCGCCGTGACGAGCGGCATCCGCTTGCCGACCCGGTCCGACCACCACCCGGAAGCGACCTTCAGCAGGCTGGCCGTGCTTTCCGCGATGCCCTCGATCGCCCCGACCACCGAGACGGGCGCTCCCAACACCCCGGTCAGGAACAGGGGGATGAGGGGATAGATCATCTCGCTGGAGAGGTCGGCGAAGAAACTCACGACGCCGAGGGCGATGACGTTTCGCGGCAATTTCGCGTTGGATTCGAGGTGCAGGTCGGGTTGCGGATCGTTCATCCTGACGGCTCCCGCCGGGATAGCGGATGTCCCGGTCATCGCCGGGCCGGGGGAGGGCGTGCGCCCGTCGGCGAAGGCTACTGCTGGCGGGCGATGGTGTCACGGCATGCGGGCAGGTGGCACGCCCTCATCCCAACCCTTCTCCCGCTGCAGCAGGAAACGGGCCATGCTGCGCCAGATTCCTCTGGTCGATGAAACGGGGGTCGTCAATGTGCATTGGGGGTCATCCCGCGTTCGCTCAACCCGAGGGACGAGGGAATCTCGCGGGACGACCTGGCAGACGAGAGCCGCCACGCTCCCCAGCAGGGGCTGGGCGGCCCGCGTTGGGACTCCAGGATGACGATCGAGACTCCGGGCACGCGGTTTGAGCGACGGTCACATGCCCAACCTGCGGCTATACTTGCCGTGTATTCAAGCGGCGGCGCAACTACAGCCGCTGCGAACGCGAAAGCAGGCTGCCCGTGGATCCGCTCATTCCCGAGACCCGATACCTCTTTTTCACCGGCAAGGGCGGCGTCGGCAAGACCTCCCTCTCCAGCGCCACGGCCATCGCGCTGGCCGACCGAGGGCGGCGCGTGCTGCTCATCAGCACCGACCCGGCGTCCAATCTCGACCAGGTGCTGGGGGTAAGCCTTTCGACCCGGCCGCGCGCCGTGCCCGGCGTCGAGGGTCTGTTCGCGCTGAACATCGACCCTGAGGCAGCAGCAGCCGCCTATCGCGAACGCGCCCTCGGCCCCTTGCGGGGCACGGTCGATGCCGCCGAACTCTCCCGCCGCGAGGAGGAGTTGTCGGGCGCCTGCACCGTCGAGATCGCGGCGTTCGACGAGTTCACCGGCTACCTCGCCCGCGCCTCCGATCTCGATTCCTACGACCACATCGTCTTCGACACCGCGCCGACCGGCCACACCCTGCGCCTGCTCACCCTCCCCGCCGCGTGGACCGAGTTCATCGACGACAACCCCACCGGCGCGTCCTGCCTCGGTCCGCCCACCGCGCTCCAGAAGCAGCAGGAGCAGTATCGCGAGGCAATCGCGGCGCTGGCCGACCCGCTCAGCACCACCCTCGTGCTGGTGACCCGTCCCGAGCGGAGCGCACTCGATGAGGCCGCCCGCACCGCGTGGGAATTGCGCGAGATGGGCATGGACAACCAGCGACTCGCCATCAACGGCGTCTTCACCGCGACCGACCGCACCGATCCAGTCGCGCTTGCCCTCGAGGCGCGGGGGCGGGCGGCGCTGGCCGCCATGTCCCCGACGCTCGCCGCGCTTCCGGCGGTCGTCCTGCCGCTCCTGCCCTTCAACCTCGTCGGCGTGCCGAACCTGCGCCGGATGCTCTCCGGCGACGATGCCCTCCCGGCAGGCGCGCCTGCGCCGGGCGAACTTCTGGCCATGCCGGATGTTCCTCCGCTCTCCGCGATGGTCGATGCGCTGGAGGCTGACCGGCGCGGACTGGTGCTGGTGATGGGCAAGGGCGGCGTCGGCAAGACCACCATCGCCGCCGCCGTGGCCTGCGAACTGGCCGCACGCGGGCATGCCGTTCACCTGACCACCACCGACCCCGCCGCCCATGTCGCGGCGACCATCGAGGGCGAGGTTCCCAACCTGACGGTCAGCCGGATCGACCCCGCCGCCGAGGTCGCGGCGTACACGGAGCGGGTCGTCGCCAGCCGGGGCCGGGAGATGGATGAGGAGGCGCTCGCCCTGCTGCGGGAGGATCTGCGCTCGCCCTGCACCGAGGAGGTCGCCGTCTTTCACGCGTTCTCGCGGGCGATTTCGCAAGCGCGCTCCGGGTTCGTGGTGGTCGACACCGCGCCGACCGGCCACACCGTGCTGCTGCTGGACACGACCGGGGCATACCACCACGAGATCATGCGGACCTTCGAGGAGCAGGGCCGGGCGTCCAACGTCACCACTCCGCTGCTGCGCCTGCGCGATCCGGGGTACACGAAGATGTTGATCGTGACCCTGCCGGAAGCGACGCCGGTGCAGGAAGCGAGTCAGTTGCAGGAGGACCTGCGGCGGGCGGGCATCGAGCCCTTCGGCTGGGTGATCAACAGCAGCCTCGCCGCTGCCCACCCGCGCGATCCGCTGCTGCGCGCCCGCGCCGGGACCGAGGTGGAGCAGATCGCGCGGGTGGAAACGCTGGCCGAGCGGGTGAGCCTCGTGCCGTGGGTGACCGCGGAGCCGGTCGGCTTTCATCGCTTGCTGGCCCTCGCCGAGGGCGGCGCGCCGCTGGTGGGCGCTGTCGGATAGCGGGCGGCCGGGACCGGCCCGCCGCCGATGCCATCCGGTCCTGACACGTCATTGCCCGCCTGTCCACCGGAATGTGGTCAGGCGGGCGATGACGTCCCTTCCGGTCATGTCGGGCAGGCGACGGTCCAGACCGCGATTCGGTTGTTGCCCTCGTCGACGACCCATGCGGTCAGGCCATCGGCGGAGAGGAAGACGCCGGCGGGGCTTGCGAGGTTGGACGCCCCGCTGCCGCGCGTGCCGAAGGTCGTCTGGTTGGTCCACGCGCCGCCGGATTCGCTCCAGATGGAAACGCGGTTGTTGTTGGTGTCCGCGACCCAGACGGTCTTGCCGTTCGCGGCGGCGAAGACGCCGCGCGGGCGGTTGAACTGGGATGCGCCGTTGCCAGCCTGCCCAAGCGAGGAGAGTTCGGACCAGCCGCCGGTCTTGTCCCAGACCGTAATCCGGTCGTTCAGGGTATCGGCGATGAAGGCAAGGCCCCCAGCCCCGTTGACGGCCACGCCATAGGGGCCGGAAAACTCGTTCGCCCCCGAACCGGAGGACCCGAAGGTTCCCGCCGCGGACCAGACGCCGCCGGATTCGCTCCAGATCGCGAACTGGTCGTTGCTGAAGTCATCGATCCAGAGTTTCGTGCCCGCGGCGTCGATGGCCAGCGACTGCGGCGAGGCGACGGTTCCCGCCGCGATGTTTTCGACGTGGGACCACGAGTTCGAGCCGGTCGATCCGCGGGACCAGATCGAGACGCGGTTGTTGTTCTTGTCCGACACGTACGCCGTGAGGCCATCCGGGGAGAGCACCACACCGGTCGGCTTGTCGAACTGGGCCGCGCCGCTGCCGGGGCCGCTGCCGAAGATGGCCTTGTCGGTCCAGTCGGTCCCGGCCGCGGTGGTGCGCGCCCAGATCGCGATGCGGTGGTTGCTCTTGTCGGCGATGAGCGCGGTCAGGCCGTCGGCGGTGACCGCGATGCCCTGCGGAGAGTTCAACTCGTCGCTGGCATTGCCGACGAGACCGAAGGTGATCTGGGCTGCCCACGCGCCCGCGGTGCAACTGCCGGAGCAGCAGATGTTCTCGCCGGAGCAGTCGCTATCGGAGACGCAGCCGACGCAGGTTCCGCTGGAGCAGACCGGCGTGCTGCCCGAACAGTCGCTGTTGGAGATGCAGCCGATGCAGGTTCCGCTGGAACAGAGCGGGGTGCTCCCGGAGCAGACCGCGCCGGCGCCGCAACGGCAGGCCCCGGCGGAGCAGGCGTCGGCGCCGGTGGCCGAACAGTCACCCGTGGTGAGACATTCCTTGCAGCGGTAGGAGGAGCAGAACGGAGCGCTGCCCGGACACTGGGAATCGTCGGCGCAGCCAGTGCAGAGGCCGCTGGTGCAGGTCGGCGTCGGGTTGGCGCAGTCGCCGTCGGACTGGCAGCCGGTGCAGACGCCACTGCTGCAGGTGGGCGTGGGGCTCGTGCAGTCGCTGTCGGATTGGCAACCGGTGCAGACGCCGTTCACGCAGACCGGGGTCGCGCCGCCGCAGGTCGCGCAGTAGGCGCCGGCGGGGCCGCAACGGCTCGCATCGGTTCCGGGGTAGCAGACGCCATAGGCACAGCAACCCGCGCAGGTGGCGCGGCAGTTGTGCAGCGGCGTGCACACGCCGTTGGTGCAGATCTCGTTTGGGAGGCAGGTCGCGCATGTGCCCAGGCTTGCGCCGCAGGCGTCACGCGCGACCCCGGAGCGGCAGACGGTTCCCTCGCAGCAGCCGCCGCAGGAGGAGGCGTCGCAGGAGGCTTTCGAGCTTTGCTTGCAGACATTCCTGACGCAGGCAGAGCCGTTGCAGCAATTGAAGTTCTCGGAGCAGGGTTGGCCATCAGCGACACAACCGCCATCACACCGGCCCTGAACGCAGGATCCGGAGCAGCAGTGCTCGTGCTTCTGGCAAATCATGAAATTGGGCTTGCAGCGGCAACGTCCCTTGACGCAGAACTTGGTGCAGCAACTTGCGTTGCCCTTGCAGGCGTTGTCTTTCCTGGAGCCGTTGCCGCAGGGTCCCTTGGACTTTTCCGTGCCGGCTGGTTCGCTGGACCCGGCGACGGCGGCGCCGCCAGCCATGCCGAAGAGGACGCCCGCCGCGGCGGCAATTCCCTGCCGCCGGGTCGTCTGACGCCCAAGCGCGCGCAGGGCGGCGTCGAATCGCTGGTGGTCCACGTTCACGGTCTCCCCACGAACCATCCCGCACGCCGAACGCGGGCACTGTTCCATGACGGGCCGGGTGGCATCGATGATCCCCCCGAACGCCTTGCACAGGAGACAGGATAAGGCATTGCCCCGCAGGCACGGGGTTACACGGCGGTTGCCTCGGGCCAGGCGATCCCGCGGACACGCCGCCGGGCGGCGCGGATCGCTCCGCGGCCGCCCGGTGTCCAGGCATCCATCCGCTGCCGGGGCAGCGGGATCGGCTACTTCTTCTTCTTGCTGGCAGCCGGCCTGGTCTCGCCATCGCCGGCAGGACCGCCGAGCATCCGGAAGAGCTTGGTGTCGCACACGGAGCACTTGCCCTCGAGCGCGTTCCGGCCGTTCTTCATCTGGACCGGACTCTCATCCTTCATCTCCCGCTTCTGGCGGCACTTCACGCAATAGGCTTCCATGAATGATTCCTCCATCCCGAACGGGATCATCCCCTCGGATCACCGGCTCGCTGAAACGGCGCGAGCGCCAAGGCGCAGCAGGCACTGCCCCAGCCCGCCGAACCCGGAATGAGCATACCCCACCGGTGGAAAAACGCCCGTCGATTCACCCGGATTTGACCCTCTTTTGCACCGGCTCAGTCGCCATGCGCGGCGGCCGCGCGGGAGCGGGCGCGCCCTGCGAAGAGCACGCACGCTCCGCCCGCAAGCGCCAGCATGCCCAGCGCGCGATAGGAGGATGGGTAGCGCCCGCTCGCGGCGAGAAGCCACCCGGCGACCAGCGGCCCCGACCAGCCACCCAACCCGTTGGCCGCCGCGCCGAGGGACATGACCGCGCCAGGAGCCGAGGTCGGCACCCCCAGCAGCCGCGCGTTGACCCCGATGATGACGGCGGCGCTGCCAACGTTCATCATCGCCGCCATCAGGAAGGCGGCGGGGATCGAGGCGAAGACCGTCCCCGCCAGCAGCAGCGGCACGGCGCAGCACAGCGCCCCGCCCACCACGACCGGGATCGGGCCGATCCGGCGGATCAACGGCGGCACGACGTTGTTGCCCGCCAGTTCCACCGACCCGGAGACGAGAAAGAGCAGGCTCAGCGTCGCGGCGGGGATGGCGAAATCGTCGTCCAGCCACGCCCCGAAATAGGCGAGCCAGCCGCCGTAGCATCCGATCACGGCGGCAAGCGCGCCGTAGAGCCACATCACCTCCGGGTGGCCGCCGACGACCCGGAATGCGCCGAACACGCCCCCCGGAACTGCGGGAGGCCGGACTGCCGGAATCCGCCCGGTGCCGAGCAGGAAGATGACGAGCGGAACCGCCGTCACCGCGAGCGCAGCGCGCCACCCGGAGGCCGCGTGGGCGTTGACGGAGGTGATGATCGGCAACCCGACGATGAAGGCGAGGATGCTGGCCGAGACGAACAGGCCGACCGAGCGCGTCCGCCACGGCTCGTCGAAGACCTCGCGGGCGACGGCGTAGCCGTTGGCCGTGAGCACCGCGAGCCCGAGCCCGGAGATGGCGCGGCCGAGCATCAGCCAGCCGAAACCCGGGGCGAGCACCGAGACCAGCAACCCGATGCCGAGCAACCCCGCCTCCACCCGCAACCAGCCGCGACGGGAGAAGCGGTCCATCAGCGGGGTGGCGAGAATGGAGCCGAGAAAGGAAATCACGGCGGTCAACGTCGCCAGCTGCCCGGCGAGGGCGGTGGAGACGCCGAACTCCCGCGCGATCCCCGGCACGAGCGGCGAAACCTGGATGATGGTCAGGAAATTGAGAAACCCGCCGAGCATGATGACGGCGAGGATGTCGAAGCGCGGTCTGGCTGGCTGGGCATTCACAGGCGCGAAAATCCTCCCCGGCGAATCGGGAGGAGTCTACCCTGCGCGGGACGCGGCAAGGGCCGGCGCCCCGCGGGGAACGGCGCGCGGCTCAGACCAACTCGATCACCAGCCGCCGGCCAAGTGCATCCGCGGCCCGTTTCGGCGTATCGAGCCTGATCTGCGCGTTCCCGGGATCAAGCAGGCGGTCGAGTTGGGAGCGGCTCGTATGCATCCGCGCGGCGAGATCCTGCTTGGTGAGCCCCTGTTCGATGCGCGCCTGATCGAGCTGCCAGGCGATCGTCCGCTTCACGGCGAGCGCGGTCACGTCGTCGTGGATGCCTTCCTCGTTCAGGAACTCCGCGAACGAGGAGCCGATGTGGGGGTTGGTCATGACGCAACATCCTTCTGGCGGCCACGAGCAAGCGAGAGATCGGGGTCCGGCGTCTGCTGGCGCTTCCTGATGAACCCATCCGGCAGCAAGCGTTGCCACTCTGCGATGGTGAACAACACCCGGGCAATCCGGTTTCCCGGCGTCAGGTCCGGCAGCCGCGCCGCCAGACGGTGAGGCGGTTGTTCTCGAGATCGGAGACGTAGGCGGTCAGGCCATCCCGCGTAACCGAGAGGTGGCCCCTTTCCGGCGTTTCTGCCGCGGGCAGAGGAGGCCAGCCATCGTCGCTGGCGCGCGGTCCGTTCATGCAGCATGACATCATCATGCACCTGCGCACGCGTCGCGCCGGGAACCGATGCCCGATTCGCCAGCGCCAGCCGGGAACCGGGCCGGCGCCCCGCCGCGGCATCCTCGGGTACCCTTGGGGCATGGGAACCGAGGTGAAGCAAGGGGCGCCGCGATGTGCGTGCTGTGCAACCAGTTGTGGATCGAGGATCACTGGTCCGAGGTGGCCTCCGAGGAGCAGCCGGATGCGGTGGATGGGGTGATCGCGCTGGAGGTTCACGTCCAGCGACGGGGCCAGCGGCTGCGGGACCGGGGGGAGCGGGCGCGGCTCGTCGGGGTGGTGCTGGGGGCCTACGCGATCACGCTGCAGGACTGGGAGGGCAGTTCCTACATCCTGCGCGATCCGAAGGGCAACTCTGCGGTGGTGCATGACCTCGCGACCGTCTGGGAGGAAGCCGAGAAGATGACGGGCCGGACCCTCGACCCGCTCGACCCGGATTTCCTCGCCTCCCTCGCGGAACGGGCGGCCATGCGGAGCAACCGATGAGCCAGCCCGCCCACGCGATCCCGGTGCTGGTCGTCTCGGGTTTCCTCGGAAGCGGCAAGACGACCCTCATCCGCGCGCTGCTGGCCGATCCCCGCGCGCGGGACGCCGCCCTGATCGTCAACGAGTTCGGCGAGGTGGGCATCGACCACCACCTGCTGCGCCACACCGACGAGCGGACGACCCTCCTCCGCAACGGCTGCGTCTGCTGCTCGCTGCGGGAGGACCTCTCCGAGGCGATGCGCGACCTGCTGGCGCGGAAGGAGCGCGGCGAGGGGCCGGAGTTCGATCGGGTCATCATCGAGACGACCGGGCTGGCCGATCCCGGCCCGATCCTGCACACGATCGTCTCCGATTCTGTCCTGCGCAACCGCTACCGGATGGACCGCGCGCTGGTGACGCTGGACGCGGTGGCGGGCATCTCCAATCTCGCCACCTACGGCGAGGCGTTGCGGCAGGTGGCGGCGGCGGACCTCGTGGTGCTGACGAAACTCGATCTCGCGCCGCCGGACCGGGAAGGGCAACTGCGGGCCGCGGTCGCGGCGATCAACCCGGCGGCGGTGGTCGTCCCCGGCCACCACGGGCGGTTCGATCTCGATCTCGCGCTCGACCCGGCCGCCCCGCGCGCGATCGGGTTCGACGCGCCGCTCCTCGACGCCGCGGCCCCCGCCATCCGGCACGCGGCGGCGGGGGCGGTCTCATCCCACACCCTCGTCTTCGACGAACCGCTGGACTGGAGGATGTTCGGCATCTGGCTCACCCTGCTGCTCCACCGCCACGGGGAGCGGGTGCTGCGGATGAAGGGGCTGCTCAACGTCGGTTCCGAGCGCGGCCCGCTGCTGCTGGAGGGGGTGCAACACGTCATGCACGCCCCGCGCCACCTCGCGGAGTGGCCGGACGACGACCGCCGCAGCCGCCTCGTCTTCATCACGCGGGACCTGGACATTGGGGCGATCCGGGCGTCGCTGGAAGGATTCATGGCCGCGGCGCGGGCGTGATCGCGGGGCGTAGGGGGCGCCGGGTGTCGGGTATCGGGTATCGGGTGTCGGGTGTCGGGCGTCGGACTCCGGGCGCCGGGCATGGGATGTCGGGCGTGGAGCGCCGAGCGTGGAGCGCCGAATGACGCAAGGCCGCCAACCCCATTCCCGTCATCCCGAGGAACGAGGGATCTCGTGGGGATGCCCGGGGAGCCG
>CAIPGK010000278.1 GCA_903864575.1 uncultured Chloroflexota bacterium | reverse complement strand
GTGGCGCAGCGGGTGCGGTCCATCTCATCCGCGAGAATGCAGCGGTTGTTCGGGCCGCAGCAGCCGCCGTCCTTCAGGCAGTTGTTCCAGCTGCACGGGAAAGAGGCCTTGACGTCGCCTTTGGAGCCCGTTCGAAGTTCCGTGGCCGCAAGCGGACCGGGAGCGCCTGCAAGCGCTGCTCCGAGGATGGCTCGAAACCCGGTCCGCCGCGTCAATGCCCTGGCAAGCAGGGCGGTCAGTTCGTCGAAACGTCTTGGATCCACGGCGATCCTCCCTCTCATGGGGATAGGTAGAGTTCCTCCCTGCGGCTCAACGGAAGCCGACCGCAGGTGCTCAACACGTCCTAAGTAAAGCGTGGACAGTTTATCAGAAACGTCCGCGTGGTGCGTTTACGGTCTTGTTGCGACAAGGCAACGACTGGCCGAAGACACGTGCCGTGACGGCTCGGCCCAGGTGCCCTCTATTCGCGATGAACCAGAACATTTCGTATTGATCGAATTGACCGAATTCCATTTGTGAGACAGGGTTGTGGTCGCATGAATGCTGCGGCCTGCGAGGGTCGGACCTCCCGGTTGAGCATGCTCCCCCGTTTCGGTCAACCCGAGGGATGCGTTCCCATGGCGATCGCGTCTGGAGAGCTCCGAGGCTACGTCGATCACCACTCCCCGGAGCGTCCGAACGAGCACAGGTTTTTCCGGTGCACCCGACCGTGACAGGCGCAGCAAAGAACCAGCAAGTCCCTGCGCCGCTCGCGCCCCTTGCGCCGGTAGGTCAGGTGGTGGACCTGCAGCCTGTCGGCCGCGCCGCACTGTTCGCACCGGTGTCCGGCTTCGGCCAGTTTCAGCCTGCGTCGCTGCCGCCAGGGTTCGGAGAGGTAGTAGTCGTGGAGCGGCATGTGCGGCGCCTTGGTGATGGCTGCCCATGCCGGGTCCTGCCGCGCAACGCGGTTCGGGAATCGCGACGCGAGCCGGGCAAGGGGGTCGAGACAGCGATGACGCCTGCCATGTCCAAACAGAAAGCGCGCGATCAGCGGTTCGACTGCTCGCCGGTAGAGCAGCAGGGAGATGCCGCAGGTGACGGCGATGGTCACCAGGGCGGGCCCTGCGCCCTGCTCCCACGGCGCCGCGACAACGAGGATCAGGAGCCAGAGGGCGAACACGGCCTCGATGGCGGTTGCGGTCAAGTCGCGGACGCCGGCGCGGCATGCGGAGCGATTCATGGCATGACCTGAACCTTGCGGAAGCGGCGAGAGGCGCGGTGATGCGTAAGATTGGCAGGGTATCGTGAAGATGACGCGACCGCAACCGGACGTATCCGTCGCCGGTCGGATGCTGGCCTTGGACAACCTGTCGGTGGAGATGCCAGGCAACACCGGGGAATGCCGACCCGGCGGCGGGCGAATGCCTTCCGTTCAGCATTGCCAGAATGTCTTGAAGAGGAACACCCGGTGGGTGCTCAGGCGCCCCAGGCGCGCTCGAGGATCATGAGGTAGTCCGCAACCTCGTAGGTTCGGCGGTTGCTGGGGTCGGAGACGTTGCGCTTGCTGGCTTCGGCGAGGTCGGGGAAGTCAGTGGGGTCCGCGCCACGCAGGTCGCGGAATGCCGGGATACCGACCGCGCGGGCGAGGTTCGAGATGAACTCCGTTGCCTTCCACGCCGCGATCTCGTCCGGCATGTCGCCGACGTCGATGCCGAGGGCAGCGGCGACCTCGGCGTGCCGGGCCGGGAAGGCCTCGGCGTTGTGAGCGAAGACATGTGGCAGGAAGACGCTGTTGGCGACGCCATGCGGCGTGTCGTACCGCCCGCCGATCGCCTCCGCGAGGCAGTGGACGGCGGCGACGTCGGTGTTGCCGAAGGCCATGCCGGCGAGCAGGCTCGCCATCATCATGCCGGAGCGCGCGTCCCGGTTGTGTCCGTCATTCACCGCCGTTTCGAGGTGCAGCGCGACGAGCCTGATCGCTTCCTTCGCGAGGGCGTCGGCGATCGGGTTGGCGAGGTTGCCGGTATAGGACTCGACCGCATGCGTCAGGGCGTCCATGCCGGTGCTCGCGGTGACGGAGGGGGGCATGGTCATGGTCAGATCGGGGTCGACGAGCGCGACGCGGGGAGCGATCCGGGTGTCGAGCAGGCTCATCTTGAACTTGCGGGCCGTGTCGGTGACGACCGCGTAGAAGGTGACTTCGGAGCCGGTGCCGCTGGTGGTGGGAATGGCTACGATCGGCAGTGGATCGTGCTCGAGCAGGGCGGGGGCCTCCCAGTCCTGCGGCGTGCCGCCGTTGGTGAGGAGCGCGGCGGCGGTCTTGGCGGTGTCCATCGGGCTGCCGCCGCCCACGGCGACGACGGCCTGAGCGCCAACTGCGCGGCCCAGTTCCGCGGCGGCGACGCATTCGTGATCGCGAGGGTTGCCGCTTACCTGGTCGAAGATGGCGTGCTCGATTCCAGCAGTCGAGAGCGACGCCAGCACGCCATCGAGCAATCCTGCGCCACGGACCCCGGGATCGGTGATGACGAGGGCGCGGGCAGCCCCGAGGGCGCGGGTCTCCGCACCGGCGAGCGCGGAGACGCCGAACCCGAAACGGATGCGGGTGGGCAACTGGAAGAGCAGGTCCATGAGGAGGCTCCCGGAGCGGCGTCCGGGGCGACGCCGACGCGCCGCCCCGGATGATGCGCCACGTGTTCGGCTAGACCTTTCGAAGCCGATAGAAATCGTAGGTGCCGATGTAGATCGGATTGAAGACGAAGCCGGAAATGCCGGCTCGGAGGACGGTCGTCCACTCCGGCTGCATGTAGTAGATCGCGGAGGGATCCTCTTCGGAGAGGATTTGCTGGACCTGCGTCAGCGCGGCCTCGTAGGTTGCCGCGTCCGGGGCGTCCTTGGCGACGACCAGGCCCTCATCGACCTGCTCGTTGCAGTAGAACCCTGCATTCGCGCCCTTGCTGCCCCACGAGTCGCAGTCGACCTGCGGATAGAGGTGGTTGTAGGCATCGTTGTAGTCGGGCCACCAGAACGACGGCAGGACGCCGGGGCGCTCCTCGACGGGCGCATCGCCGTAGAAGACCTCGTTGAGGCCGGCGAGATCGACGGTCTCGATGGTCAGGGTGACGCCGCATTCGGCAAGGTTGGCCTGGAACAACTGGGACGCCGTCTTGAGCTTCTCGTCGCCTGCCTCCTGCATGAGGACGATCTCCGTGCCCTCGGCTACCCCGGCCGCGGCGAAGAGTTCCTTCGCCCGGGCGAGATCGGTGGGGTACTGGAAGACGCCGGGAGCGAACCCACGACAGAGTTCCGCGACCGGGCCGACGGCGCGCTTGGCGTATCCCTTGTAGATGTCGTTGACAACCTGATCGTAGGGGAAGGCGTAGCACATGGCCTGTCGCGCTTCGGGGGAGGCGAGCGCGCCGCCCTCGGTCATCGTCATGTACATGACCTGGGTGGAGTAGCTGCGGTCGAGCGCCACGTCGGGGTTCTTCGCCAGTTCATCGAGGGCCTCGGGTGTGAGGTTGTCCACGATGTCGGCGTCGCCCTTTTCGATGAGCTGGCGGCGGGTTTCGGTCTCCTCGACGACGCGGAGGGCAATGGTCTCGAACTCTTCACCGCTCCATCCACCCCAGTAGCCCTCGTACCGTTCCATGATCATCTCGCGGCCCGGGTCGAACGCGGTGATGCGGTATGCGCCGGTGCCGAGTCCCTCGGTGTTGGTCTGCGCCCAGGCGCTGCCCCAGTCGCCGTCCTCCTCGTACGATTTTGCGAGCTTCGCATTGAGAATGAGCGGGCCGTACTGCGAGGCAATGGCGGCCTCGAAAATGGGTTGGGGGCTGCCGAGGTCGAACACGACGGTGCTGGCGTCCGGCGCGGTGATCTGCTTCGGATCGGCGACGAAGCGGCCGATCACGTTCACCGGTCCGAGACCCAGGGTAAGGAATCGCTCGAAGGAGAGGCGGACCGCCTCGGCATCGCATGGGTCGCCGTTCTGGAACGTGACGCCGGGACGGATCGTGAAGGTCCAGACGCTCTTGTCCTCGTTCGCGGTCCACGATTCCGCGATCGCGCCGATGTATTTGTCGGTCTCCTTGCCATCGAGCGCGATGAGGGTTTCGTACGGGCCGCGGATGGCGAGGGCAGAGCGGTAGTCGTAGGAGGAGTGCGGGTCGAGATTCGTTGGCGAACCGTTGAGGGCGATGACGAGCATCTTGCCCGCCTGCCGCGCGTCTGCCACGGATGAGCGACGCGCAAATGGCGCGGCGAGTCCGGCGGCGGCGGCGGTCTGGAGGACCCGGCGGCGTGAGACAGTGTGGTCGAGCGTCGACATTGGCAGCCCTCTCATGTCAGGTCGTGGCGATCGGGTGATGTGGAAACAGGTCCCACTCCCGGCATGCTACCAGTTGTGGTGATCGCGCCGGCACATTGCGCATACGCTGCGAGAAGCCGGTGGACAAGTTCCCGACCCGGATCACCAGGGCCGAAGCGCAGCGAATTCCCGAACCCGGGCCAGCGGGAGCGCGTGGACGGTGCGGCCGTTGATGCCGGTCATGGTCGTCGCCATGCACATGGCATTGAGAATCGCTTCCTCGACGGCTTCGGCGGCCGCCTCGAAGATGGGCGTCATCCAGGGACTCGGGACCATGCCGATGGCAACCGGGTGCTGCACCGCATCCGAGGCCGGATCGGGCAGGCCGCGGTTCCCGGTGGAGAAGGCAAGGAAGATGTCGCCGCTGCTGTCCGCGCCGACGCCGCCGACGCGCGCGAGACCGATGGTCGCCCGCTGGGCGAGGCGCTTGCACTGGTTCGGCAGCAGGGGGGCGTTGGTGGCGAGAATGACGATGATCGAGCCGTCGCCGTCCTGATCGACGGGCGTTCGCGTACCCGACACATCGGCATGGGGGATCAGTTTTCCAACCGGTATGCCGTCGATGCGCAGGAGGTGGCGGCTGCCGTAGTTGGCCTGGACGAAGGCGGCGACCGTCCACCCGCCGAGGTCGGCCGGGAGCACGCGGGAGGAGGTGCCGTTGCCGCCCTTGAACTCGTGGCAGATCATGCCGGTGCCCCCGCCCACGCATCCCTCTGCGACCGGACCAGCGGATGCGGTCTCGATGGCCTTCCAGACATGCTCGGCGCGGACATGCATGCCGTCGATGTCGTTGAGCCAGCCGTCGTAGGTCTCGCCGACGACCGGCAACGCCCACGAGATGTCGGGGCGGTTGCCGTTGGACGCCTCCCACGCGATCAGGGCGTCGCGGACGACGCCGACGCTGTGGGTATTGGTGATGGCGATTGGGGTGGTGAGGAACCCGGATTCCTCGATCCAGATGGTGCCGGTCATTTCGCCATTGCCGTTGAGGACATGCGTGCCGGCAAAGAGCGGTTCGGCGCCGATGTCGCCGTCGTGGGGCAGGATCACGGTCACCCCGGTCCGCACAGGTCCCGCGCCGGGGACGAGCGGCCCATCGCCGTCGACCAGCGTGACCTGCCCGACGCGGACGCCAGGCACGTCGGTGATGGCGTTCCATTGGCCCGGCGCAAAGCGGCCGATGGCGATGCCGAGATCGCGCAGGCGCGCGCGCGGTTCGTGGGTCCCAGCAGTCATGATCGTCCCCCGAAGGTGGTACTGGGTGGCGATTCCACCCTGCGCCATCTTGCCGCGTGCGGCCCGATGCCGCAATGGCATATCAGGCGGCGTCGCCGGACCGGGTTGGCATGGCGAGCGCGAGCAGCACCATGGCAAATGCGGCGACTGGCAGGGTCAGCATGGCGGTTCGGTAACTTCCGGTGAGATCGGTGATGAACCCGGCAACGAGCGGGCCGAGCGTTGCGCCGATGTACCCGATGGCCATGACGACGCCAGCGGCGTCCCCGGTGCGGCCGTGCGGCGCAAGTTCCGCGACCAGCACCAGCACGGTGACGAGGATGCCGCAGGTGCCGAACCCGGCCAGCGCCGGCCAGAGCCAATCGACGGGAGCGACCGCCGTGGCGGCGACGAATCCCGCCGCGCTCGCGAGGGTGATCGCGGCCGAGGCCACCATCGGCATGCGGCGGGACCCGATCCGGTCGGACCAGAGGGGCACGAGAAAGGTGGCCGGGATGCAGGCCGCCGAGAGCAGCATCAGCCGTGCCCCGGCGCCTGCCTCGGAGATTCCGGCATCGGCGTAGATCGCGGGGAGCCACAGCACGAGGAGGTAGTAGACCAGTCCCTGACCGGCATAGAGCGCCCCGGCGATCCAGATGGTGCGGTCGGACCAGGGTGACCACGCGGCGGCGTTCCCGGTCACGGTGGACACGTGATGCGGCGTTATCCGGACTGGTTGCGCATTCCACGGCCGCATCCCGATCAGCCAGAGCGCGAGCCCCACGGCGGCGATCGCACCCCAGAAGACGAATGAGCCGCGCCAGCCGAACGCCGGGGCGATCAACGGTCCGGTGAGTCCGGATGCGGCCATGATGCCGATGATCCAGGCGAGGGTGAAGATGCCGGTGGCAATGCCCACCCGCCCCGGAAAGTGCCGGCGAAGCATCGGCGGGATGCTCGGCTGCAGAATGCCGGTGCCCGCGCCGAACAGCATGGTCAGAACGGCCAGCGAAGGCCAGTTCGGCGCGAGGCCGCGAAGCCCTCCGGCAAGCGCGACCATGCCGAGACCGAGCGCCACTGTGCGATCTGCTCCCCAGCGGTCCGCCAACCTGCCCCCGGGGATGGCGACGAGTCCCATCATCAGTGCCGGAATCGCGGCGAGCATGCCTGCGGTTGACCCGGAGAGCCCGAGATCGCCGGCGATGCCCTGCAGCAGCGGTCCAACCTCGAAAATGCCGCTCTGGAGGTTGAAGGCCACCACGCAGGCGAGCGCAAGGACGCGCGGATCGAGACCGGGCGCGGTCCGGTGGGCGGCGGGCGGTTCGACGGCGGCGGCGGTGTCAGACATCAGGCATCCTGTGGCGTTCCCCGTTCAGGGACCAGCAGCGAACAGATGAGCATCGAGAGGCCGACCACGGGGAGCGTTCGCAAGGCTCCGTCGAAGCCGCCGGTGATGTCCTTGATGACCCCGGCGAGTATGGGGCCGAGGCCGGAGCCGAGGTAGCCGATGGCGAGGGTCATGCCTGCGGCGGCGCCGACGCGCAGGGCGGGGGCGACATCGGCGGGGAGAACGAGCGACATGGCGAAGAGGGCGGCGACGCCGGTTCCGCAGAGGTAAGGCCAGAGCCAGGCCAGGGGGAGGGCAGTCGGGGCGAGGACGAGGCCGAGCGATCCGGCAATCAGGCAGCAGCTTGCAACGATGCAGGGAATCTTCCGGGATCCGAGGCGGTCGGAGATGATCGGAAACCCGAGAATGGCTGGCAGCGTGGCGGCGTTGTAGACGACGAAGAGCGCGCTCGCCTTTCCGGGGGAGACCCCCAGGTCACGGTAGACGCTCGGAAGCCAGGCGATCAGGAGGTAATAGGCGAGCCCCTGTCCGGCGGCGATCATGGCGATCACCCAGGTGCGTCGGTCCGTCCACGGGTTCCATGCCGCGGCCGCGGGGTCGGACGCGACGTGGCTGGCGTGGGTGGTTCCGCTTTTCCCGGCGACGCGGTCGGAGCGGCGGAGATCGCGGCTGGCGAGCAGCCAGATGACGAGCGCGACGGCGGCGATGATGGCCCAGAAGATCAGCGGGCCACGCCACCCCGCGCCGGGGGCAAACCGGGTCTCCAGCGGAAGGGTCAGCGACCCCGCGAGGATCGACCCGGTGACCAGACCGCTGGCGTAGATGCCGGTCGCGAGACCGAGCCGGGCCGGGAAGAGACCGCGCGTCAGGCGCGGCAGGGCCGGTTGGGCGATGCCGATGCCCGCACCGAAGAGGATCGTCCAGAAGACGAGCGGCGGCAGGGCATGGCTGGCGGCGCGCAGGCCGCCGCCGATGGCGACAAGCAGCAGGCCGAGTGCGATCGTCCTCGCCGCGCCGAGGCGGTCCGCCATTGCGCCGCCGCCGATGGCGACGATGCCCATCATCAGCGTGGGAATCGCGACAAGGGTGCTGGCAGCCGTGCTGCTGAGGCCGAGATCGGCGGTGAGGTCCGGGATGAGCGGACCGACGCCAATGAAGCCCGACCGTAGGTTGAAGGCGGCGAACCACGCGGCGGCGAGGATGGGGACGGCGGCGGCGGCAGCGGATTTCGAGAGGTTGGTGTTCATGGCTGGGGCGGGAGATGCGATCGCGAGGCGGTCCGGGGAGGAAGGCCGGATGTCGGCGGCGCCGGAATGGCCGCGCCATCTTCCCGGGCGTCGTCTCGAAGACCGAGGAATCTCGACACGCTGGCTTGCGCGGGGGAGATTCCTCGTTCAGCGGATGGACGACCGATGCGGGGCAGCTGCGCGCGTGAGATGCCGTTCGATTTCGACATCAGCCGCGCCACCCGGCGCGCGGCGCACCCCATCCGGCGGTCGGGCCACCGGCGATGCCGGACACGCCTTCCTGCAGGGCAGCGATCCGCCACGCCGGGGTGGGAGCAGCCGGGTTATCGGATTCGTCGGCGTGCCCGTCGAGCAGCGGCAGCAGAGCGGCGGCGAGCGCGGCCAGTTCCTCCGGGGTCGGCTCGGGGGTCATGATGAAATCGGGTGGGACCGGGCCGGAATCCGTCACAGCGGAATGTTTCCGTGCTTGCGCGGGGGGACGGCAACCCGCTTGGTCCGGGCGAGCGCGAGGGTCCGGATGAGGCGGGGGCGCGTCGTTCGCGGGTCGATCACGTCGTCGATGTAGCCGCGTCCCGCCGCCTGGTAGGGACTGGCGAAGCGCTCCTCGTACTCGGCGATCAGGTCCTTGCGGCGGGCGGCAGGATCTTCGGCGTCGGCCAGTTCGCGCCGAAAGATGAGCCCGACCGCGGCATCCGGACCCATGACCGCGATCTCGGCGGTCGGCCAGGCGAAGTTGGCGTCGGCGCCGATGTGCTTGGAGTTCATCACGACGTAGGCGCCGCCGTAGGCCTTGCGGATGATGACCGTCACCCGGGGCACGGTGGCCTCGGCGAAGGCGTAGAGGAGCTTGCTGCCGCGCCGGATGATTCCCTGGTGCTCCTGGTCAAGGCCGGGCAGGAAGCCCGGGACGTCCTCGAGCACGACGAGCGGCACGTTGAAGGCGTCGCAGGTGCGGACGAAGCGGGCGGCCTTTTCACTGGCGGCGATGTCGAGCGTGCCCGCGAGATGCATCGGCTGGTTGGCGACGACGCCGACCGGATGACCATCGAGCCGCCCGAAGCCGCAGAGAATGTTCGGCGCGAAGGCGGGCTGGATCTCGAGAAAATCGCCCTCGTCGAGGATGGACTCGATGATGCGGTGCATGTCGTAGGGCCGGGTGGCGAGGTCTGGGACGAACGTGTCGAGATCCGGGTCCTCGCGGTCCGGGTCGTCGAGCGGGTCGATGCGCGGAGGGTCTTCCATATTGTTGGAGGGCAGGAAGGCAAGCAGGGCGCGGACGGTTTCGTTCCCGGCATCCTCGTCCGGCGCGACGAGGTGGGCGGCGCCGCTGATCGCGTGATGCACGGCAGCGCCGCCGAGGGCCTCCATGGTGACGTCCTCGCCGGTGACGGTCTTGATGACGTCCGGGCCGGTGATGAACATCTGGCCGACCTTCTCGACCATCAGTACGAAGTCGGTCATGGCCGGGGAGTAGACCGCCCCGCCAGCGCACGGGCCTGCGATCACGCTGATCTGCGGGATGACCCCGGAGAGGCGGGCGTTGCGGTAGAACACCTCGCCATACCCCGCCAGACCCTCCACGCCTTCCTGAATGCGCGCGCCCGCGGAGTCGTTGATGCCGACGATGGGGATGCCCATCTTCGCGGCGAGGTCCATCACCTTGACGATCTTCTCGGCGAACGCCTCACCGAGAGAGCCGCCGAAGACGGTGAAATCCTGCGAAAAGACCGCGACGGGGCGGCCGTCGATCGTTCCCCAGCCGGTCACGACGCCATCGCCCCACGGGCGGGACTTGTCGAGGCCGAGGTCGTTGGCGCGATGGCGTTTGAGGGGGTCGAGTTCGGAAAAGGATCCCGGGTCGAGCAGGGCGATCACCCGTTCGCGCGCGCCCCGCTTGCCGCGGGTCGCCTGCTTTTCGGCGGCGGCGGCGTGCTGGGCGTCGATCTCGTCCCGAAGCTGGGAAAGTTTCCGGGCGTGGCCCCCGGCGGCGGAGAGGTCGCTCATGCGCGGGATTGTACGGGAGCGGGGCCGCTGGCCGGGACGCCTTGCGCGGCAAGGGGCCGGTGGTCCAACCTTTGCGACCAGAAACATGGCAAGGTGTTGCAGGCTACCGGCGTCCTGTGCCGGTGGTGGTTCCGGATTTCACCGGGTTTCAATGGAGGGCGGCATGCTGTTTGGCGCGTTGTCTCGGGTGACGATTGGCGGGTTGGTTGCGCTTTCGGCCGCGGCGCCGCTCGCGGCGTCGATTGCCGCGCAGGATGCCGTGCCG
>CAIPGK010000277.1 GCA_903864575.1 uncultured Chloroflexota bacterium | reverse complement strand
GGCAAGGCCGGACGGTGCCGCTGCATCAAGCCCGGGAACCCGTGCGGCAAGAACCAGAGCTGCTGCAAGCACGCGACCTGCGAGGACGGTACCTGCACCCGCGGCAAGAAGACCATCCCCACCGGCCAGCCCTGCACCAGCGCCGACACCTGCGCGGACACGGATGCCACGTGCCAGGAATATGACAGCGAGACGCCAGCCGGAACCTACTGCCTGCTGCCCACCGGCGGCGCCTGTTCCGGCGACAGCGACTGCTACTCCCAGGATTGCGCCTCCGGCGCCTGCGCCGCAGTGTCCTGCACCGTGTGCGCGAGCGGTTGTCCGTTCAGCGACCTCGCCAGCGCCCTCGCCACCCCCCCGCAGGACGGCCGCATCAAGATCGCCCCGGGCACGTGGGTGAACGCCTCCCCGAGCGAGGACGTCACGCAGTCGCTGCGGATCGAGGCCTGCGGCGGCGCGCCGGGCGTCATCCTGCGGGCAAACCGGGGCTATGTGTTCAACGCAAAGGCTGGCGTAACCCTGACCGTCAAGAACATCGAGTTCGACCCCACCGGGCTCTCCAACGCCTTCCTCGGTGCGACCGGAACCTCAGCCCAGGCGATGGCAACCCTGATCGTCTCCGGCTGCACCTTCGATGGAACGGGCGGTTTCTATAGCCTCTATCCCTACGACTACTTCACGGCGACGGTGTCGGATTGCACGATGACCTCTGCGCCAATCTACGCTGGCGCGGATGCCGTCGGCGATCCAAGCCGCCTGACCCTGAACGGGTGCGTCTTTACGGGAATCACGACCTTACCGGTCATCGACGCAATCGGCGATCTCGATATCGACATCAGTGACAGCACACTGTCGGATGGCACACGCGGTCTCTCGTTCGGATCGCTCGACACGGCGACAGGTGCGACAGTCACGATCGCCGGCACCACCATTTCCGGGAACGACACCAAGGAAAGTGGCGGAGGCATTTTCGCGCGCGTAGCCGATGGCGCCAGCGTCACGATCGCCCTCGGCACTGGCGTCACCATCACCGGCAATACATCGCCCGGGGACCGCGGCAGCGGCATCGCGGCAGTCACTGCCCCCGGCAGCACGGTGACGATCACCGGCGCGCCCGGCAAGGTCTCCGGCAATACGCCCGACCCGCAGTGCGTCCGCTCCATCGACGACGGCGCGAACTTCACCACCGTGGCTGACTGCGCCTACTGAGCCGCTGCCCGCTTGGCCGGTTCCCCGGTTGCCCGGTTCCTCCGTGCGCGGCGTGCGGGGCAACCCCAGATCTGCAACGGCGGCGCGATCACAGTGACGTCGTGCACGTTCACCGGCAACGCGTGCAGGCCGGAAATCAACTACGACGGCGGCGCGATCGCCTCGAGCCGAGATCTGGGCGACACGACCCCGGCCGCGCTGACCATCCTCAACTCGACGTTCACGGGAAATCACGCCGACTCCTATGGCGGGGCAATCTCCGCGGACACGTACACAACGGTCATCATCACCGGCTGCACCTTCACGAACAACACCGCAAAAGGGGGCGGCGCGATCGACCTCGGCAGCAACGTCGCAGCGCTGTCCAACTGCACGTTTACCGGCAATCAGGCGCAGGACAGCGGCGGCGCGATCGTCACCTCCGGATATCCCGGGACGACGACCACCATCAAGGGCTGCACCTTCACCGGCAACTCGGCGGGCAACTCCGACGGCGACTCCTACAGCGGCGGCGGCGCGGCCCTGAGCCACGGCGACGACAACACCAAGCCGGCCGTGCTGACCATCGGCGGCCAGGCGACGATCGCTGGCAACACGGCGGCAAGCGGCGGTGGCGTCTACAGC
>CAIPGK010000276.1 GCA_903864575.1 uncultured Chloroflexota bacterium | reverse complement strand
GGCTTCCAGCCCGGCCAGTGGGTTCCCGGCGGGGCGGCCCGGAGTTTGCCATTCGACGGGAGGCACGGGGCGGCAGTTCTCCGCGACCCAGCGGACATTGGGGGTCATGAACATCTGGAGGAACATCGTCGGGTCAGGGGCGAGGGCGCCGTCGGGGGATTGCTCCTCCTGCCCGGATGGACGGGAATCCGTGCCTTTCAGCGTGCCCCAGATGCCAGCCATGCCGGAGAGCAGGTTCACCTTCCTCGGGTCCGGCGCGAGGACGTAGCGGAGTTCGCCGCGCCCGATCATCGCGGCGAGACCGCGTGGGGTGACGATCGGATCCTGCCCGACGAAACCGCCGAGGGCTGCAACGGGCATCGCGCGGTCAATGATCAACGGCGATGCGCTCATCGCGCTAGCGGTAGCAAGCATGAAGCGCTCCCCGGCGTGGTTGCGTTCGAGAAATGCGACGAGAGCCGGATCCGGGGGTTGGTAGCTGTCAATGCCGGACGGCCTGCCTTTTGCCGGAGGGGCCTGCTCCCCGGCGCTACGGGCTTGCGGCAGCGGAGCAGCAAACGAGGCCAGCAGATCCCCATTCGGTCCGGCGGCCGGGAGCGCATTGCTGACCGGAAATGCGACCGACCATGCCGACCAGAAAGCCGGCCCGGCCAGCATCGCAATGAACGCGAGCGCTGCTGCCGCCAGCGAGACACCTGATGGCCGGGGTGTCGCGGGTGATTCGCCTCCATCCGGAGCAGCCTGAAGCCCGGTGCGGGCCAACCTGTGGCGGAACATGCCGAGCAGAATGCCCGCCGCGGCCGCAACGATGCCCGCGGCGACGCCGAACGACCGCGCCAATCCCTCGAAGGGCGCCGCGATCGCCAGGGCGAGGAACCCGGTTCCGACGATCGCACCGGGGAGAAGCCATCCGCGCCGCCCGCCGGCGCGCCAGTCATGTCCCATGGCCACCAGCCCTGCGCCCGTCAGCACGGCGATGGGCGTGGCGAGCATGATGAGGTAGTAGCGGTGAAACTGGTTCGCGACGCTGAAGAACGCGTAGCCGGTGACCAGCCAGCCGCCGAAAAAGAGCAGCGCGGCGCGGGAACGGGAGAGTGGCCAGGCGAATGCGGGGCCTTCCCGGGTCCACGCGACGATGGCGCCGAATGCGGCCATCGGCAGCAGCCATGCGATCTGGGCCGCGAGGTAGTGGTTGAAGAGCCGGAAGGGACCGCGTGGGCCGGTTTCGATCGCGCCGAAGGTTGAGAGGATCGTCCCGGGGGAGGGTGGGCGCATGCTGCCCGCGCCTGGATCGTCGATCCCGGTCAGCGATGGCGGAAGCAGGCGCTGCAGGCCGTTGTATCCGAACGCGAGGTCGAAGGCGGAATTGGTCGAGCTGGAGCCAATGTAGGGTCGCTGGTCCGCCGGAACATCCTCGACGGCGAACATCCAGCTGAACGAGACGAGGATGACAACGGCCCCGGCGGCTGCGATGGCCCCGATGCGTCGGTCGACCCTCCAGCCCGACCCCACGAGCCATGCGATTCCCCAGGCCGGGAGGATCAGCCAGGCCTGCAGCATCTTTATGTTGAACCCAAGCCCGATCAGCGCGGCGCTCGCGATCAGCCAGCCGAAGCTACCCCGCTCGATGGCGCGCAGCAAGGCCCAGGCGGCGACCAGAAGCGTCAGGACCAGCAGCGGGTCGATGGTGTTGGTGCGGCCGGCGGCGACGGAGATCGGCGTCAGTGCGAGAACCAACGCGGCGATGAGCCCCGCCGGGGGGCCGAAGGCGCGCCGGGCGATCAGCCAGGCCATCGCGCAGGCTGCCACGGTGGCCAGCGCCTGCGGGAGCAGGAGGGCGAATCCGCGATACCCCAGCACGGCGGCGAAGAGCGACTGGACCCAGAACCCGAGGGGCGGTTTGTCGACCGAAACCCAGCCGCCGGGATCGAAGGAGGCAAAGAAGAAGTTTCGCGGATTCACCAGCATCGAGCGGACAGTGGCGGCGTAGTAGGGATTGCCCATCCCCTGCTGCCCGAGGTTGACCAGCTGGAGCAGCGCGGAGAGGAGCAGGATGGCCGCGAGCGCGAGTCCCTCGGAGCGAGACGGTCTGCCCGGCGCGGGGGGAGCGTGCCTTGTCTCGCGTGGCTCGCTGTTCATGGTCGGGAGGGTCGGCACCGTGAGCGTCTTTCCGTCGGTTGCTGGCAAGGGCGGCGCGAAGCATCCCTACGACGCGAACCGTACCATCGCGATGGGGAGCACCATGACGCGGGCGCGACCCGGCAACGCTATGATCCTTTCAGATCGGGAACTGGCGGGCGACGAGGCGGGAGCGGGAAGAGCACCATGAGCCGCAAGAATATCCTGTGCTACGGCGATTCCAACACCTACGGCGCGGACCCGGCGAATCCGGGCCGGTTCGGTCCCGAGGTCCGCTGGACAGGGGTGCTGGCCCGCGAGCTCGGATCGGGGTACCACGTCATCGAGGAGGGGCTCAACGGGCGTACGACTCGCTGGGACGATCAGATCGAGCCGGGCAGGAACGGGCTGACGACATTGCAGCCAATCATCGAGTCCCACAACCCGATCGATCTGATGACGATCATGCTGGGGACCAACGACCTCAAGGCGCGGTTCGGGCTGAACGCGAGCGACATCGCGCAGAGCGCGGGCGGTCTTGGCCAGATCGCGCAGCGGCTGGCGCGGAACGCCGCGGGGCAGCCATCCCGTATCCTGCTGATGGCCCCACCGCCGACGGCGAAGATTGGCGACTACGACCTGATGTTCGCCGGCGCGCACGAGAAATCCCGCCAGTTCGCGGAGTACTACGCCCGTTCCGCCCGCTGGCACGGGCTGGATTTTCTCGACGCCGGTTCGGTCATCCGGTCCAGCGACGCCGACGGCATCCACTTCGACCCGGACCAGCACGAGCTCTTCGGCAAGGCGGTCGCGGCGAAGATCCGGGAGTTGATCGGGTAGCGAGAAAACCGGACGACGCTCCCTGCTTTCGATTACCGGGTGATCAGACTCGGACGAATTGCGTTACTTCCGGAGCCTCGCCCCTCGATGGGACCGCAGGCTGCGGCGATGCTGCTTTCGTCCCACGTACCGGGATGGCTGCTCGTTTCGGAGCACCGTCAGGATGACGCCTTCAACCTCGATGACGATCAGACCGGTATAGGACGCAAGCGCATTTCTGAGGTGCGGTTCGAGCCCCTTTCGGTCTGCTTTCCTCAGGACGCTGTGGATTGCGTCTCCGACACGGTGTTTGTCGCCATCTTCTCCTGCCGAGGAGATGGCCAAGGTGCGGACTCCCCGTTGGCGCTTCCGCTGGATCGCGTGAAACGTCATGATGGCTTCGATGGCTGATGACTCCTTGCTGGAACAAGGAGGGCGCCCGGTCACGCGCAGGATGTCGATTGTTGGTCGATTGTCAACTCTCGAAAGGCTACATGCACACCCCACCGGGTAGGTCGGAGCCGAGCGGAGCCTGGACCGCCGCGCAGGTGAGGCCAGGGTCGCATGCGCCGGGCTGGCCGTAGTCGCAGCGGCAGCCGGATGCCGTGCAGATGCGTTCGCTGCAGGAGCCGTCGGTACCGCAGTAGCCGCTACAGCAGCCGTCGCAATCGGCGTCGGGAGTGCACCAGACCGGGCACCACTGGCCCCAGCCGGCGCATTCGCCCGGAGCGATCTGCGAAGGCTGGCAGGTTCCCGCCGAGGGAGTATTCACCGCGGTGCAGATCAGGCCCCGGTCGCAGGGCGTCTCGACGTGCGGGTAGCAGGTGCATCCCTCGCCGGAGCATGCGCAGAGGCCGGGTACGGTGCACAGGCCGTCGGCCCAGCCGTCGAAATCGCCCGGAACGCAGCAGATCAGACCGCCCTGGCACTGCGCGTCGGCGGAGCAGATGCATCCCTCGGAGCCGCAACCGGCGCGCGTGGTTGTGGGCCGGGAGGCGAATGCGGCGACGACGGCGGCGAGGGCGCCGAGGCGGCGGCGGGTCAGCGTTGCGCCGAACATCCGGGCAATCGCGTCGAACCGTTGATCGTCCATGCTGGCGCCTCCTCATCCTGGGTGGTGGTCGGGCGATGGCCCCGTCAGGGGACTATCCGGCGCAGATTCCAGCGCGTCAAGTGCATTGGGCGCGGCCTGTTCCCGCTGGTTGCGGCATCATGCGGGGAGTCGTCTCGCCGGAATGCCGAAGGAGGATCCCATGCAGCCATTCACCATCGATCCCGCCGCCCTCGGGGACCTCTCGGCGCTGGTTGGCGTCACGATCACCGAGGACGCGCGGGCGGGGGGAAAGCGCCTGTTCCAGAAGGGCCGCCGCCTCGGACAGGATGACCTTGCCCTGCTGTCCTCTCTCGACGACCCGGTGCACGCGGTCCGGCTGGAACCGGACGATGTGCACGAGAACGACGCGGGTATTCGCCTCGCACGGGCGGTGGCCGGTGGCGGGCTGGAAATCCGGGGGCCGGTCCAGAGCCGCTACAACCTCGTTTCGACGGTCAAGGGGCTGTTGCGGGTCGACGAGGAGCGGTTGCTGGACATCGACACCATTCCGGGCGTGGCCGTGTTCACCCTGCCGGACCGGATGACGGTCGTGCCAGGCCGGATCGCGGCGGGGGTGAAGATCACCCCGGTCGCGTTGCCGGAGCGGGATCTCGCTCGCGCGGAGGCGTTGGCTGCCGGAGACCCCGTCGTCCGGGTGGAGCCGTTCCGGCCGTTGAAGGTCGGTGTGGTGACGACCGAGGGGATGTCCGGGACCTTGCGCGAGCGATTCCGGGAGGCGGTGGAGCGGAAAGTCCGGTGGTATGGGGCGTCCGTGGCGCGGTTTCTCGAACCGGTGGCGGAGACGGACGCCGTCGCGGATGCATTTGCGTCCCTGCTCGCGGACGGCGCCGACGTGATCCTGGCAGCCGGTGGAAACACCATCGACCCGCTCGACCCCGCGTTGCTGGCGTTGCCGGAGATCGGGGCGAAGATGCTTCGGTTCGGCGCGCCGGCCCACCCTGGCAGCATGTTCTGGATGGCGGAGCGGGGCGAAACGCCGATCATCAATCTCGCATCGTGCAGCATGTACTCGCAGGCGACCGTGGCCGATCTCGTGCTGCCGCGGGTGATGGCAGGCGAGCGGGTGACGGCGATGGACCTGCACCGCCTCGGCATCGGCGGTCTGCTGGACCGGGGGATGTCCTGGCGCTTCCCGCCGTATGGCGAGGAGGCGGAGTCCGAAGAGGGGTAGCTCAGAGCGGTGGTTCCGCCAGCTTGATATACCGCCGGACGCTGGCGCGGTTGCGCGGGTCGTCGGCAAGGCCGAGAAGGGCGACGAGGTCCTCTTCGTTGGCTCCGGCGCGAGCACGCTCCACGGCGAAGGTGTGGCGCAAGGTCTGCGGGGTGATCTCCTTCGTCAGCCCGGCGGCGGTGGCGACGCGGCCGACCATGCCGTTGACCGCCTGCTGGCCGTAGGGAAAGAGGGTATCCACCGGCGATTCCGTGTCGAGGTAGGCGAGGTAGGCGGCGGCGAATTGGGCGTCCGCGGCGAGTTTGCGCTCCTTGCCCCGCTTGGTGGCGTCCTCGTAGAAGATGTAGACCACGGGGACGGCGGGGTCCGCGAGGTCGATGTGGTCGCGGCGCAGGGCGAGCAGTTCCGAGCGGCCGAGGCCGAGCCGCATCATCAGCCAGATCGCGGGGTAGGCCCAGGGTTCGTCGTCGGCGGCAGCGGCGAGGAGGGCATCCTGCTCGGCGGCGAAGAGGGGAACCGGGGTTTTCAACGGAATGGCATGGGGGAAATAGCCGTCGGTAGGATCGGCAGAGAGGACCTTCGCGTCGTCGATCAGGTAGCGGAAGAAGCGGCGGGCGGAGGTGAGGCGGCGCTTCCGGGTGGAGCGGCCGTTGGCGTCGCCGAGGTAGCGGGCGATGTCGGCGCGGTCAACGTCGTCGATCTGCTTGGAGCCGATCAGGGATTCGAGCACAGCGAGGTCGTAGCAGTAGCTCTCGACGGTGTTGGCGGGGCGGTTGGCCTGCTCGAGTTCGCGGCGGTACCAGGCGCGGGCAAGGTCGAGACTCGACCCGCGAGCGAGTGGCGGGAGGCCGCCGAGGAGCGGAGTGAGGGTCCCGGCGGGGCCGGGGGCGAAAAGGGCGAGTTGCTCGGGTTCCGCGTCCGCCGCCTGCTGTTCCAGCCTGAGGAGCGCGTGGGACTCGCCGCGCGGGCGGCGGCGCTCCTCCTCGGTGAGACCATCCCGCGCAGGGGAGGCGATGCCGGGGATTGGGGACCGTTCGTCGGGTGAGGGCGGCCGTCGCCGGGGCATGTTGGGCCTCCGCTGCAAGACATATCCCATCTGTTGTGAGGCTAGGGTGTTTTCGTGGAGGTGTCAAGGTGGGGTTGGGGTGGTGGGCATCGGGAAGCGGGTAGCCCGTGGTGGGCAGGTTGGCGATTGAGCTCAGCGCGTCCGGAGCATGTTGCAGGGTTGGTTGCCTGGACACCTGGCGCACATTTCGTGTGGGGTCTGCCGGTCGCGTCGGGCGTGAGCGGCGGCAGCGACCGGAGTCGCGAGGGGCGGGGCGGGTTCGTCGCGGGGTTCGCAATGGCCGGGTTCCGGATGAGCAACAGGCGGAACGGAGCGTCGTTCAGCGGGAGGCCGCCCAACCGTCGATCGCGGCGACGATCGCGGCAGTGCTGGCGGTCCGGGCGCGGCGGTGAGCGACTCCGAAGGTCTCGGCGGCGGCCTCGGCAGCGTCGCCAGTAGAGTGATCGAGTTGGCGGATGATGAGCACGGTCAGATCGGCGCCGCGAATCGCGGCGTCCACGCCGCCGCCGCGCTGTCCTTCCCAGGAGGGGGGAAGATCGCGAATTTCGCGGGGTTTGCGGGGCGCAAGCAGGGCGCGGACCGCGGCGCGCAGGCCGTCGTGGCCTCCGACGAGCACAATGCAGGCTCCCGTGATGTCGGGAACCGCCGAGACTGGAGGAGATGCCGGAGTGGCAGTCCGGGCGGCTGTGGCGATGAGTCCCTTGCGCATGGTCTCGAGCCGTTTCGCAGCCTCCCGCGCGGCGGTCGCTTCCGGCCCTCCCTCTTTCGTGATCGCATAGAGCAGCACCTCGGCAGCGCGGACGACGGCGCGGTTGGCGGCGTGAGCGTAGGCGGACTGCTCGGCGAATCGCGAGGCGTCGGATTGCAATCCGGCGTGGCGCGGGGCGAAGGCGAGGTGCTCGAGGGCATCGGCGATGGCGGCGGGGTCCGAGCCAGCCGCAGCCAACAGCGCTTCCCGGCGATCCGGATCGGCGATCCATGCCCATGCGTCGCGGTCCTTGCCGCCCCCTGCCGCGGCCTCGAGCGCGGCGACGGCGGCGGGAGCGAGGTCCTTTGGGTCTGCGCCGAGTTCGCGGAGGCGGTCGAAGCGCAATGCGGCAACCTCGGCGTGGAAGGCAGGACGCCAATCGCCCCAGGTGTCTTCGAGCGCTTGACCGAGCAGGGCGGCGGCAGCTTCGGCGTCGAATGCCGCGCCGAGCAGGCGGAAGATGTCGAGCACGTCGGGAGATTCGTCGCCCAGCGACACGGCCCGCACGGCCTCGGTGAAGGCGCGGGGTTCATCGTTGGCGGCGAAGGCGTTGCGGGCCTCCCATGCGGCTTCGATGGCGCGGGCAGATGCCTTCATGGACAGGACCTCCGGACCAGCCGCGCTTTCGGGTAGATTCCCGGCAGCGCTCGCCGCGCGGCGGGAATGACCCATGGCGCAGCGCGAACGATGGACGACAGCAGAACGATGACTCGATGAGGAGGATCGCATGAGTGGTGGTGGAACGCGCGGGATCGGGACGGACGCCGGACCGGGCGGGTCGCAATGGGGCGAGTATGACCGCCTTCCGGAGTTCAGCCCCGCGCCGGGGTTGCGGCTGCGCGCCATCGCGGGCGACCAGATGATGAGTTGCTGGAATCGGATCGATCCGAATGTCTCGCTCGCCCGGCATTCCCATCCGAACGAGCAGGTGGGCGTCATCATCGAGGGAGCCGTGACGGTCACCATCGGCGACGAAACGCGCCGGCTGACGCAGGGCATGGCCTATGTCGTCCCCGCAGATGTGGAGCACGATGCCGTCACCGGCCCGGAGGGCGTGCTGCTGATCGAGAGTTTCGCTCCGACGCGGCAGGGCTTCATCGACCTTGCCCGACAGGCGCATGGGGGTGCGTAGGTCGCGCGATGAAGCGTGAGTCGCGGAGTAATGGTGTGAGTTCCGGTCATGGCAACCGGGCCTCCGCCGTGTTCCGACGAACAGCCGCCGAAGACCCTGCCACCGATGAACGAGATGCGTGGCGGGCTGCGATGAGGAGATGGTCGTCGGTGCATGGGCCAGCGCCCGGCTCGCGCCGGCGATGACCTGCCACCCGGGTACGCGATCACCGGCGCGCCACGACCCATCGCGCGACCCGCAATGTACAATCGTGATCCAATCGTCAGGGGCCGCGTGCCCCTTCGTCAGCGTGTCCGAGAGGTTGCCCGACCCATGAGCCGTCCACCCATGCCCGCGCCCGTGTCGGGCGAGGAGGTTCGTCGCCGCTTCGTCGCCTTCTTCGAGAGCAAGGCCCACAAGCATCTTGCCTCGTCGTCGCTGGTGCCGCACAAGGACCCGACGGTGCTGCTGACCACCGCCGGCATGTTGCAGATGACGCCCTATTTTCTCGGGTTGGAGCAGCCCCCAGCGCCGCGGATGGTCACCGTCCAGAAGTGCTTCCGGACCGTCGACATCGACGAGGTCGGCGACCAGTCCCACTGCACGTTCTTTTTCATGCTCGGCAACTTCTCGGTCGGGGACTACTTCAAGCGGGAATCGCTCAACTGGTCGTGGGAGTTCCTCACGCAGGTGATGGGCATCCCCGGCGAGTTGCTGCACCCGACGATCCACCCCGATGACGACCAGGCGCTTGCGATCTGGACCGACGAGATCGGGGTTCCCGATGACAAGGTCGGGCGGCTCTCCGACAACTGGTGGGGTCCGGTCGGCCCGACCGGGCCGAATGGGCCGGACTCGGAGATCTATTTCGACCGCGGCGAGGAGCATGGCTGCGGGCTCGACACCTGCGCCCCCGGATGTGACTGCCCGCGTTACCTCGAAATCTGGAACAACGTCTTCATGCAGTTCTTCCAGAAGCCCGACGGCACGCGGGAGCTGCTGCCACGCCAGCACGTCGATACCGGCATGGGTCTGGAACGCCTGGCGATGGTCATGCAGGGCGCGAACTCGCTCTACGACATCGACCTCTACCAGGCGATCATCCAGCGGGTTGCGACGCTCGCGAACGTTACCTACGGCGTCGATCCCGAGACGGACCGCGCGCTGCGCATCATCGCGGACCACACCCGCGGCGCGACCTTCCTGATTGCCGATGGCGTGCTGCCGGGCAACGAGGGGCGCAACTACGTGCTCCGGCGCATCCTGCGACGGGCGATCCGCTCCGGGCGCAAGCTCGGGCTGGAAGGAAACTTCCTCGCCGACGTCGCGGGCGTCGTCATCCAGCAGTTCGCGCACCATCATCCGGAGTTGACCGAGCGCCGCTCCCAGATCGAGAAGGTCCTTACCCACGAGGAGGACAGTTTCGGCCGCACCCTCAATGCGGGCATCGGCCGCTTCCAGGCGCTGGTCGACGATCTCGCCCGAACCGCCGCGAAGGAGGGCGAGACCGTCGCCCGCGTGCTGCCGGGTAAGGAAGTCTTCCGACTCTATGACACCTTCGGGTTCCCGCTGGATCTGACGCTCGATCTCGCCCGCGAACAAGGACTTGAGGTTGATACCGCCGGATTCGAAGAGGCCCTGCAGGCGCAGCGCGAGGCAAGCCGAGGCGGCTCGGCGGCGGCGTTCAAGGACGTGGCCCGGAACCGCGCCGAACTCTATGTCTCGGCGGCAGGAGGCAAGACCCGGTTCCTCGGCTACGAATCCACCCGGGCCGAGGACGCGCGGATCGTCGCGCTGCTCGGTCCCGATGGTCCGCTCGACATCGCCGAGGCAGGTCAACCGGTCGAGGTGATCCTGGACCGTACGCCCTTCTACGGCGAATCCGGCGGCCAGATGGGCGACACCGGCTGGATCAGGACGGCGACCGGCGCCGTGAACATCGACGACACCCACAAGCCGACCCCGGATGTCTTCATCCACCGGGGCATGGTTTCCGAGGGCTTTGTACGCGTGGGCGAGACCGTCACCGCCGAAGTCGACGCCGGGCGGCGGCAGGCGCTGCGCCGCAACCACAGCGCGACGCACCTGCTCCACTGGGCGCTCCAGCAGGTCGTGGGTCCTGAGGCCCGGCAGGCCGGATCGTTGGTTGCGCCGGATCGCCTGCGATTCGACTTCGCCAGCATGGACGCGGTGAAGCCAGAGCAACTCGCGCGGATCACCGACATGGTGAACGCCGAAATCCTGCACGACCGGCCGGTCGTCACCGATGTGAAGGCGTATGCCGACGCGGTGGCCGGCGGCGCGACGGCGCTCTTCGGGGAGAAGTACGGCGCGGAGGTCCGCGTCGTCTCCATCGGTGACTTCTCGCAGGAGCTGTGTGGCGGCACGCACGTTAGCCGGATCGGCGAGATCGGGCCGTTCATGATTCTCTCAGAGGGAAGCGTGGCTGCGGGTGTCCGCCGCATCGAGGCGATGACCGGCGAGGCCGCGATCGACCGGCTCCACCAGATGACGAAGGTGCTGGATGCGTCGAGCCGCGCCCTCCGGACCCCGTGGGCGGAGACCCCGGCGGCGATCGAGGCGCTGCAGGATCGTGCCCGCTCGCTGGAGCGGGAGATCGAGCGGCTGCGCGGTGAGATCGCCGGGTCGAAGGCGGGGGACCTGCTGGATCGGGCGGTGGAGATCGGCGGCCTGCGGATTCTCGCGGCGCGGGTCGAGATCGACGGCAAGGATGGCCTGCGCCAACTCGGCGACCGGCTACGCGACCGTATCGGATCCGGCGCGGTGGTGCTGGGCGCCGTGATCGACGGCAAACCGAGCCTGCTGGCGATGGTGACCCCGGATGCGGTCTCGCGCGGCGTGAAGGCGGGCGACATCGTGCGCGAGGCGGCGGTAATCGTCGATGGGCGCGGCGGCGGGCGGCCCGATCTCGCGGAAGCGGGCGGCAAGGACCCGGAGAAGCTCGACGAGGCGATTGCGGCGGTTGTGGCCATCGTCCAGCGGGGTCTGGCCGGGTGATCGCCCTGGCAGTACAGGGATCCCGGCCTGAGTGGGAGCGCGGAACATGAGCGATCGCCGCTCTCCGCTGATCGTGGCAGGACCGTCGGAGTCGCTCCATGACGTTCTGGCCCGGCTCGTCGCGGCAGGTCGCACCGCCGGACCGGCCGATCTGGTGGTTCCGCGCGACAGCGGGTTGCTGCTGACGGCGGGGGAGTTTCGTGAGCTGAAGGACGTGATCGACCGGGACCGGCTCTCGGTGACGCTCTACTGCGACGATCCGCTCCGCAAGCAACTCGCCGAGTT
>CAIPGK010000275.1 GCA_903864575.1 uncultured Chloroflexota bacterium | reverse complement strand
TGCGGTCGATGGCCGATTCCTCGATCATCAGGAAAAACCCGTCGTCGTTTCGCGAGAGGATCTCGATCGCGGCCGACGTCATGTCCGCGAGGGAAACGGGTGGATCGTAGGCGTCTCCTTCGCCCTCGGCGGACTGGACGAACAATTCCTGGGCAGCAAAGAGACCGAGCAGGCGGCGCGTGTCGGGGTCTGTCGCCGCGGATCGAAGCGAGGCCGCATCGCCGGCGAAGGTGAACCCGGCCTCGCGCGCGGCCTCAACCAGATCACCGGCAAGACCGCGCGCCCGGCAGGCCCAGTCGGCACGGTCGGGATCGAAGCGGTAGGCCGCGCCTTCTGGCCGCCACCACGCCTCGCCACCCCCTAGGATGACGTCGAGCCCACTTTCATGGACGAACTGGCGCGCAATCTCGCTCTGGTCTGAGCGATGGAAAACGTGCGCGCCGAAGGCGGCCGGAGTGGCGTCCGTGACCTGACAGGTGGTGACGACACCGGCGCTTTTCCCGGCGCGGCGGGCGAGTTCCGCAACCGACGTGCGGCGCTGCCCGTCGGCATCGATCGCGACCGCGCCGTTGACCGTGCGCATCCCGGTAGCGATGGCGGTCGCGGCGGCGGCCGAGTCGGTGACGAAGGATTCAGGGTCGGCCGAGAGGGTCGTCATTTGTCCCTGATGGGGCAGGCTGTCCATTCTGAGACGGCCATCCTGACCGGCAAGAAGCAGTTGCCCGGCGAAGCGGTGGGCCGCACCCATTCCGTCGCCGATCATCAGGATCACATTCCTCGCCCGTGCGACCCCATGCCCGCCGGACAGGCCTTCGTTGACCGGAGGTAGCAGGCGACGCTCTCTCGACACGGAACCTCCGCAAACAGCACGACTCGTCACGCACTGACGAGGTGCAGGATGCCACGAAATGCGGCCGGCGTGCAGTTGTTGGGGTGGTTCATGGTGGGGTCGAGGTTGACATTCCAGCGAGAAGAAGACTAGGCTGCGGCGGATATCCGAGTGAATCAGTCGGATATAAGCTGCGATAGCATATGCCGCGCTACAGGCGCGGTTTTCAGATGGAGATGGTGACGTGACGGTCGTTAACAAGCGAGAGTCGAACCTTGCCGCGACGGCGGGTTGGCGGTTCGCAATCGGGCGGCGAGGCATGCTTGGGGTGATGGCGGCCGTGGCTGTCTCGGTGAAGCGTGGCGACGTCCGCGCCGAAGGGGAGACGCCGGCGGCGGGCGAGACTCCGCCACCCGGCGAGACCCCGGAGGCGGGCGAAACTCCCGGTGCTGAAGCGAGCGCCGTTCCCGATGCAGCCGGCATCGAGATCGTTGGTACACCGGCGCCTCGGCGCGGCGAGGTCACGATCTACTCGGGTCGGAGCGAGAATCTGGTCGGCCCGTGGTTCGCGCTGTTCGATCACGAGAGCGGCATCGACGTCGAGGTCCGGTACGCGGGAACGGGAGAGCTTGCCGCGACATTGCTGGAGGAGGGCGACCGCTCTCCCGCGAGCGCGTTTTTCGCCCAGGATGTGGGAGCGCTCGGACTCATGGCGTCCGAAGGATTGTTCCAGCCGCTGCCGCAGGAGATCCTCGACCGTGTTCCCGAGCGGTTCCGATCCCCGGAAGGACGCTGGGTCGGGGTGACCGGCCGCGCGCGCGTGCTTGCCTACAGCACCGAGCGCGTTCAGGAGACCGACCTGCCTGCCTCGGTCATGGACCTTGTCGATCAGAAATGGAGGGGCCGGATCGGCTGGGCGCAGGAGAACGCGTCGTTCCAGTCCTTCGTGACGGCGCTCAGGGTGATGAAGGGCGAGGACGCGGCCCGAGCCTGGCTTGAGGGCATGATCGCCAACGATACGGTCAATTTCGGCGACAGCAACGCAGCGATAGTCCGCGCCATCGGCGAGGGAGAGATCGACCTCGGACTGGTGAATCACTACTACCTCTATGCCGTTCGGAAGGAGGAGGGTGACGATTTTCCGGTGGCCAATCATTTCTTCGCAGCGGACGACCCCGGTTCGCTCATCAATGTCTCCGGGATCGGCGTGCTCGCAAACGCGCCGGAGCCGGCGCTGGCGCTCGAAGTCATCGGCGGACTCCTGAGCGAGCAGGGGCAGGACTACTTCCTTGACGCGACCAACGAGTACCCGCTGGTCGCGGGAATGCCTGCGCCGGCCGACCTCAAGCCAATCGCCGACACGGCCAGCCCCGACATCGACCTCGGGAGCCTTTCCGACCTCGCAGGGACGCTGGAATTGCTTGCGGAGGTCGGGCTGCTCTAGGTACACGGCATGCGCGTGGGGTTTACACTCCCGCCATGTTGCGGCGGTGGTGGCGAAGCAGACGAGCGACGAGCGCGGACGTCCCCGATGAGGGAGGCGGTTCCGACGATTCCTACCCTTGGAGCCGGGATGGGGAACTCGTTCAACTGCGCCGCCACCGCCCGGAAAATCGGGCAGCGTTCCAGCGCTGGTACGCGGACCCCGAAATCGCCCGGTTGCTCCGGCACGACCAGGAGCCGTTGAGCGCCATCCAGTCCCGCGGATATTTCGACAGCTTCATTCTGCCGTTGTCCGCGCGCGGGGCGTGCTGGGCAATTCACGATGCGCAGACCGGGCGGTTGCTCGGAACAACCGCAGTAACGGACATCACTGAACGCAGGGGCGAAGGCGCGTCCGGGCTGTTCCGCATCGTGATTGGCGAGAAGGACGTGTGGGGGATGGGTCTCGGCACCGAGGCGACCCGCCTGGTGCTCGAGGAAGCATTCGACGAGATGGACCTCGATGAGGTCCGGCTCGAGGTCTTCCGGCACAATCCTCGTGCGATATCGGCCTATCGCCGGGTGGGATTTCGGGTCACGGGCGAGCATGTCGAGTGGCTCCATCGCCGCAAGACCGAACTCCATGTCCTCGAAATGTCAATCACCGCCGGGCAGTTCTGGGACCTGCACGACCCCGACTCGTGGGATAGCGAGGACGAGGATTCCAGCGACGATACCTTCGACACCGAGGACACGGACGAGATCGAAGACACCGGCGACACCGATGACGGTGAAGTCGAAAGCGGTGATTCGGACGACGATGTGGCCTCGGAGAACACGGGCGACGCGGCCGATGAGGAGCAGGCCGGCGACGAGGATTCGCTGGAAGACGCCGGTCACGAAGCCGATGGTGGCGCATCTGGTGACCGCCCTGCATCCGGCCGCTCCTGAACCACCAGCACCGGCCATGCAGCACCTGTTCCGGTGATTCGCGTCCGTCAGTCCCGTTTTTCAAGCACCGTTGACACCGGACGGTGACCGCCATAGACTGCCACGGGGAATGGTCCGAGACCGCTCGGGCTAACGCGCGACGGAGTTTGGGGCTCCTCGAACGCGTGAGCGGTCCGGTCTCAGGGATGGGGAGGGACGTGCGTGAGCGAGAATGAACGCCGCGCTGCCGACACATTGTCGGCATCCGATCTGGTCATTCGTGGAGCTTCGGTGGTCGTGCTGATTCTCACGGCGCTGCTTGCGGTGCTGGCGATCCAGCCGGTCTGAGATTTCCAACGCATCCACGCTCCGGCAGCCCGGGCCTTGCGCCCGGGCTGTTGGCGTTTTCACGAATCCGGCTTGCCGGCCTGATGCGCGCGATCCTGCAATCTGCCACACTCCGGGTGATCGATGGCTGGTTCAGGGCGAGGCCGAGAGGAGATCGTCGATGAGGTCCTTTCCGCGTTTGCTGGCGCTGCTGGGGATCCTGCTCCTGCCGCTCGCCCCGAACGGCGTGGCCGCGCAGGATGAGCAGGCATCGGTGCGGCTGATCCACGGCGTTCCCGATCTCGGCCCGGTCGACCTCTATATCGATGATGCTCTCGCGGTCGTTGGCGCGACCTTTCCCAGCGTGACCGACCCGCTCATGGTGGCGGGGGGCGATCACCGGGTGACGGTGACGCCAAGTGGCTATGGCCTCGACCAGGCGCTGGTCGATTCGGTCATCGCGATCGATCCCGGTACGACCGACGAGGTCGCGATCGTTGGGTCGGCGCAGCGCGTCGGCGCCGTGCTCTTCCCGATGGATCGCAGCGAGTTGGTGGAGGACCGTGCTCGCATCCGGATTGTGCACGCCAGCCCGGACGCGGGGCCGTTGGACCCGATCGTCGCGAATGGCGATCAGTTGTTCCCGAAGGTCGAGTTCCAGCAGTCGACCGAGTACGCCGAGGTGCCGCTCGGCGTTTTCCCGATGGCGATGTTGTTCAGCGATTCAAAATCGGTAGCGCTCGATTTGCCCGATCTCGTCCTCGAACCGGGCACCGTGACCGACCTCTACATCCTGGGACGCCTGTCGGACGGAACGATCCAGCCCCTGATCGTGCGCGGCGAGGCCAGGGTGGTTCCCCTTGCCGGATTCGGAGCGCGCCTGCGTCAGGGCGCCTGCGTGGAGAAAGGCGCGACGCTCCAGGAGATCGGCATCGTTTCCGAACCGCGCGGACGGGTGGTTGGCTCGCCGGCAGGAGAGCCAGTAAACAGCTTGAACGGGACGATCCCGATTCCCTTCGACCAGATCCTCGGCGCCGTGACGTCGATCGAGATCACGGTCTCGGAGAAGCCAGACGCGCCGGTGGCGGCCTGCGCCGAAATCGGCGGCCCGCTGGCGGACGACGGCGCGCTTGCGGTGGCGTTGCGGTCATCCGGATCAGGGGACCTGCAGGGTGTTGCGGTGCTCGCGCCGAGTGTGCTCGACCCAGCCCAAACCGACGTCTCGCTGCTGCTCGCTCCAGCGAGTGCGTCAACGGACGCAGCCGCTCCGGTGAGCGATGCGCCGAACGCTGCTGCTCCCGCGGTCGCTGCGGAGCAGGCGCAAGCCCCGGTTGCCCCCACGACTGCCGCCGAGGCAACG
>CAIPGK010000274.1 GCA_903864575.1 uncultured Chloroflexota bacterium | reverse complement strand
GGCCGTGGGCGCGATGGTCGCGCTTCCCCTCTCCGGTTGGCTCGCCGCCCGCTTCGGCACCGGCAGGATGCTCTTCACCGCCGGAACCGGCATTTGCCTGATGCTCCCGATCCTGTCCATCTCCCCCTCGTTGCCGCTTCTCTTTCTCGCGCTCTGGTGCTTCGGGCTTGCCATCGGCATGATGGAAGTTCCCGCCAACGCGCAGGCCGTTCTTGTCGAAACCGCCTACCGGCGCCCGCTGATGTCTTCTTTCCACGCCATGTTCAGCGTCGGCGGCCTCGCCGGGGCCGCCACCGCCGGCATCATCGCGGGACGCGGCATCCCTCCCGGCCCGCACCTGCTCGTCGTCGGCGCAGGGCTGTTCGCAATGATCCTCGCCGCCCGCACCCGGATGCTGCCCGACGCCCCCGTCCCGCAGGAACACGGACACGGCCCATTCTTCGTCCTGCCCCGCGGCCCCTTGCTGGCGCTCGGCGCGATCGGCTTTTGCGTGCTGCTGGGAGAGGGCGCCATTGCCGACTGGAGCGCCGTCTACCTCAGCGACACCCTCGCCTCGGGCGCGGCCATCGCGGCGGGGGGGTACGCCCTCTTCTCGGTGATGATGGCTGGCGGGCGGCTCGGCGGCGACCGGTTGACCGAACGATTCGGCCCGGTGCGCGTCGTTCGCGCCGGCGGAATTCTCGCCGCCGCGGGCATGGGCGCCGGTCTCGCGATGGGCACCATTCCCGGCGCGCTGCTCGGGTTCGTCTGCGCTGGCGCGGGGCTTGCCGCCATTTTCCCGATCACGATGGGCGCCTCCGGCCGCGTACCCGGGGTCCCACCGGGCACCGCATTGACGGCCGTGGCGACCGCGGGCTACACCGCCTACCTGGCGGGCCCACCCTTCATTGGCTTCGTCTCGGACCATCTCGGACTGCGGATCGCCCTCGGCATCGTCGCCATCCTCGCGGCCATCATCGCGGTACTCGCCGGAGCGGTGGTGGGGTCGAGCGTCGCCGCCATCGACGCCGCGGCTTCCCGCCCGGAGGCCGTCGTTCCCGAGGGCTGATCCTTGCATGCCGGTTCATGCGATCATGCGCCGACATTCGCCCACCACCAATGGACGACCCATGCCTGCTGACGCCCAATCCCTTCCCTCCGACGTCGTCCGTGCCCGCTGGGCCGTGTTCGCCTTTTTTCTCGTCGCCGGCGTCGCCTTCGCCGCCTGGGCGGTACGGATTCCGGACATCAAGGCGGCGCTCGGCCTTTCGGAAGGCCAACTCGGATTGGCGCTGCTCGGCTCCGCCGCCGGCTCCATCGTCGCGATGAGCGCCACCGGATTCCTGATCAGCCGCTTCGGGAGCAAAACCATCACCGGGTTCGCCGGCTTGATGGTCTGCTTCGCGCTGCCCCTGCTTGCGCAGGCGCCAAGCGGCCCGATGCTCTTCGCCGCCCTCTTCGTCTTCGGTGGCTTCTACGGCATGATGGACGTCGCGATGAACACGCAGGCGGTCGTGGTCGAGGAGCGCTACGAGCGCCCGATCATGTCCACCTTCCACGGCGTCTTCAGCGCGGGCGCGCTGGCGGGGTCCGCCATCGCTGCCGCGATCGCCGCCACCGGCCTCGATCCCGGATGGCATCTCTTCTGGACCGGCCTCGCCCTCATCCCTCTCGTGCTGCTGGCCGCCATCGCGCTCATCTCCAACCGCGAACGGGAGACGACGAACGACGGCCCCGTCTTCGCCCTCCCGACCGGTCCCCTCGCTGGCATCGCCGCCATCGCCTTCTGCGTGCTCCTCTCGGAGGGCGCGGTCGCCGACTGGAGTTCGGTCTACCTCCGCGACAACCTGGGCGCGGCCGCCATCGCGGGCGGTCTCGGCTACACCGCCTTCTCCCTCACCATGGCCATCGGCCGCTTCTCCGGCGACGCCCTGATCGAGCGGATCGGGCCGGTGCGGGTCGTCCGCTGGGGCGGCGCGTTCGTGGCGCTCGGACTCGGGATCGGGTTGCTGGTGAACTCCATCCCCGCCGCCATCTTCGGATTTCTCTGTGTCGGCATCGGCCTCGCAGCCGCCTTCCCCATCGCCCTCAGCGCGGCGGGGCGGGTTCCCGGCGTGCCGCAGGGCACGGCGCTCGCCGCGATCGCCACGTCCGGGTACTTCGGCTTCCTCGTCGGGCCGCCGACCATCGGCCTCATCAGCAACCAGATCGGGCTTCGCCTCGGACTGGCCGTCATCGCCCTGCTCGGCGTGGCGATGTTCCTGCTCGCGCCGTCCGCCGCGCGCGCCGTATCAGGTCATCACGATCTGGCTGATCCCCGCGCCGAGGCCGCCGCCGAGGTGGCAGGGTGATCGCCGCGGGCTCCCGCGCGCGCTCCTCCGCCGGATCCCTCTCCCCCCGCGCGTCCGGACAACTCACGCTCCTCGGCGCATGCCTGATCTGGGGCATCAACTTCTCGGTCATCCCCCTGCTGCTTCATCGCCTCCACCCGCTCGATGTCTCGCTGCTGCGGACCATGACGGCGGCCGCAAGTTTCGTCACCCTGCTCCTCCTTCTCCGGCGCGGCCGTCCCCGCTTCACCCGCGCCGAGTGGACGCGGCTGATCACGATGGGGCTGCTGGGCGTCGCCATCGTGAACACGGTCTCCTCGATCGGCCAGAGCCACCTTCCGGCGACCATTTCCAGCCTGCTCATGACGAGCAGCCCCATCTTCACCGCCATCTTCGCCGCCTTGCTCGGCATGGAAGTCCTCGACCGGCGCATGGGCATTGCCCTCGCAATGGCGACCATTGGCCTCTTCATCCTCGTTTCGTGGGGGCGCGGGGCGACGGTCGAACTGAATGCAACGACGCTGATCTCGGTCGCGCTGCTGGTGCTGGTTCCCATCTGCTGGGCCTCCTACACCGTACTGAACAAGCCGATGCTCAGCCGCCACCCACCGCTCGAGATGGCCGCCTACGGGATGATCATCGGCGCGATTCTGCTCCTTCCGCTGGCGTTCACCGACCCCACACGCGTCGGCCGCATCGTCCACCTCGACGCGGCAGGCTGGGGACTCGCCCTGTTCAGCTCCATCGGCTCCCAGGTCATCGGGTTCGTCGCCTTCAGCCGCGCCCTGCAGTCCCTGACCCCGAGCGAAGCCGCGATGTCCACCTACCTCACGCCAGTCTTCGGCATCCTCGTCGCATGGCTTGTGCTCGGCGAGCAACCGACCCTCGGTCTGGTGATCGGCGGCGGCATGATCCTCGCCGCGATGATCCTCGTCTCCACCCGCAAGCCGGTCAGGGTCGACGCCACCCCGGCCGGAGACCCCGGCACGTGAGGTTCTCCTCCAATTCCGCCGGACGGCCCCGATGAACTCCCGTCTGATCGGCCAACTGACGCTGCTCGCGGTCTGCGCCATCTGGGGCGGCAACTTCATCGCCATGCACCTGATGCTCGACCGCCTCGGGCCGCTCGACGTCATCTTCGTCCGCACCAGCATCGCCGCGGCCGGATTCCTCCTCCTCCTCCTCGCGCTGCGCCGCCCCCTGCCGTCGTTCACGCGCGGGGAATGGGTGCGCCTGCTGCTGATGGGGGTGTTGGGCGTGGCGGTCTTCAACGTCGCGACGGCCACCGGCCAGAGCCATCTGCCCGCCTCGATCTCGTCGCTGCTGGTCGGCAGCAGCCCAATCTTCACGGCGATCATCGGGACCCTCACCGGCGTGGAGCGAATCGGGAAGCGCACCTCCGCCGCCATCGGACTCGCCACGCTCGGGCTGGTTGTGCTGGTCACCTGGGGCCGCGGCGCGGGAGTCGACCTGAACCGGACCACCATGCTCGCGGCAGGGATGCTGCTGATCGCGCCCGCCGCGTGGGCCTCCTACACCGTGCTGAACAAACCCCTGCTGGCCCGCCACCCGCCCCTCGAAATCGCCGCGATCGGCATGATCGTCGGCGCGGCGATCCTCTCCCCCCTCGGCATCTTCAGCCCGGCGCGGATCGAGCGGATCGCCACCCTCGACGCCATCGGTTGGGGCAGCGTCTTTTTCAGCGCGATCTTCTCGCTGGTCATCGCCTTCATCCTGTTCGCCCGCGCCCTGCGAACGCTCACTCCGAGCGAGGTGGCGATGTCCACCTACATCACCCCGCTCTTCGCCATTCTCTTCGCCTGGCTGCTGCTGGACGAACAACCGACGCCGGGCCTGCTCGCGGGCGGCTCGCTGATCGTCGCCGGCATCGTTCTCGTCAACACGCGCGGCGCCACCCAACCTGCGGAGGACGGGTAACGACAGGCAACCGGTCATACCGCGAGGCGGCGCACAGCCGGGGCGTTTCACCTCACGGCGGGAAGATGCCGGGCTGGCCCTGTGACTTCGAATCCCCTAATCGTCCCACCGTTCGAACCGGCCGCTGCGCCCCGTAAGGAGAATGCGGAAAACGACTCCCCGGCTGTTCGGCTGCAGGATGCTCGCGGAGGCCATTGCCTTCAATCCCAAGAGGACAAGGGCATCCCGGCGAGCCGTGTCGCCGGTGAGTTCTTCATAGGTTCCCTCGGCCACCACGCTGCGCCATGCGCCCGGGCCATCCATCTCATCGACCTCGAAACACACCATCGGCTGCTCACGCATGACCTCGATCTTGCGGCCAAGCCCGCTGTAGGAGTACACCGCGGCGCCGTCGTAGGCATAGGTAATGGGTACGATGTAGGGGCGGTCATGCTGCGAACAGGCAATCCGGCCGACCCGATGACGGCGGAGAACCTGATCGATTTCATCGGTTGTCAGGACGCCGATCATGCCCTGTCACCGGGCGCGCTGGGCCGTTCCGGGCAATCCGGAACGCGGCCCACCGCGCGACGGGAGGACGATACCCCGCGACGCGCAACAACCTCATCACAGCTGACGCGTCCATCATGACAAGATCGTATCAACCGCCGCCAACGGGCACTGGCCGGGCACGCGTGCACCAGCGCCAGCATCGGCCAACCCGGGAGTGCGTGGTCGTTTCAGGGACTCGCCAAACCCGGTTCACTCACGCGCGGCAACCGGTGCTACCCTGTTGTCCGCAGTTCAGGCGTTGTTGTTCAACCCGGGAGTACCGGTTCCGGAGAGCGTGAGCATGACCATGGGGGAACACTCAGGCATCGCGGAGACGTCTTCCCGGTTTGCGGCGCCCGACCCGGAGACCATCCCCGGATTGCTTGCGCGGAATGCCCGCGCGATGCCGAACGTCCTGGCCGTTGCCCACGGCTACGACGCGATCTCCTGGGCCAGTCTTGCCAACAGGGCGTTCGCCATCGCCGGCCGTCTCCGGCGGGCGGGCATCAGGCCCGGCGACCGGGTGGCGTTCCTCTGCCGCAACCGGCTCGGCATCGACGATGTCAGCACCCTTTACGGCATCGTCTCGGCGGCGACGCTCGTCGCCGTTCCCGCCGATCATCCCCTCCCCGTGCAACGCCGCCTGATCGAGCGGACAGCCCCGGCAATCCTTGTGGCGCAGCCGGGTCTGGACCCATCCGCGCTACCCGCGCTCCCGATCCTCCCCACGCACGATCTCTCCACTGGAGCCGAACTGCCCCCACCCCACCCCATCGGACCAACCGACATCGCCGCCATCATCGCTACCTCGGGGTCGACCGCCGAGCCAAAGCTCGTCCTGCGTACTCACCAGAACATCGTGCTCGCCTCCCGTCTGACCGCACTGGCGCTCGGCCTCGGCCCGGACGACCGGATGCTTCTGCTCGGCTCGCCCGGCACAGGAATGCTTGCCAGCACCTTCGAGCCAGCCTGGTCAGGCGGCAGTCTGATAATCCCGGAAGGCGAGGAGCGCGACCGTTGGCCGCGCGGAGAGGCTGCCCTCGAACCCTCATGGGTATTCGGCGCACCGGCGCGACTGGCGCATGTTGCCGACCTGGCGCCAAAGCAGCAGAGCCCGATCCGGGTCGTGCTCAGCTCGTCGGCTACCGTACCACCCGATCTCGCGGAGCGCATTGCCTCCGGGTTTCTCGCGCCCCGCGTCGATCTGTATGCCATGTCCGAGGTCTATAGCATCGCCTACGATGGCCGCCCTGCTATCCCGCTCCGCATCGCCACGGACCACCACGATGCCGTGGAGGTTCCTCAGGGAGCGTCCGGCGAGATCCAGGTCAGCGGCAACCTCGTCTTCCCGGGGTACTTCGACGATCCCGAGCTGACCGCGGCGGCGTTCACCGGCGATGGCTGGTATCGCACTGGCGATCTCGGCCGCCTTCGAGAGGACGGCACGCTCGAATTGCTCGGCCGGCTCAACCAGATCATCAACAAGGGCGGAACGAAGATCGCCCCGGAGGAGATCGAATCGGTCATGCTGCTGCATCCAGCCGTGGCCGAGGCGGCTGCCTACGCGGTCCCGGACAAGCGATTGGGACAGCGACCCGCGCTTGCCGTCGTGGTCCGGCACGGTCACGCCCTCACCGGCCGCGAAGTCCGCCGCTGGCTGCTGGATCACCTCGCCGAAGCCAAGACCCCATCGATCGTCCGATTCGTCGACACCCTGCCCAAGACCCCGACGGGGAAAATCATGCGTCGCGCCCTCTACGTTGAAACTCCTGCTGCTCGCGACGAGGCGACCTGATCCTGTATCTGCTGCACATGTCACCCCATCGCCGCCGTCTCCGCCGGGCGAGCATCAGGCCCGGCGACCGGGTAGCCCTCTTCCGCCGCTACCAGCCGTGCATCGACGATGTCAGCGCTCCTTGCGGCATCGTCTCCGCGGCCACGCTCGTCGCCGTCCCTGCGGATCCCCCCCCTTCCGTCAGATTCGGTCATCTCTTATGATGAATCTGGAACATTCTTTGCACGCCGGAGCAGCAACCTGCGATGGAAGACATGCTTGTCCAGACGGTTCCGGCGTCCACCCGCGCCATCCCGGATGCAATCGCCCATCACGCTCACCTCAGGCCGGACGCGCCCGCCCTGGTAAGCGAACGCCGCACCATGACCTGGCAGGAACTGAACGACGCCACCTCCAGCCTCGCGCGCACACTGCGGGACCTTGGCGTCACCCCGCGGGATTGCATCGCCTTCCACTGCACAACTCCCATGACCCTGGATGACCTCGTGACAGCCTTCGGCATCATGTCTGCCTGCGCCATCGTCATGGTCGATTCCACGCATCCGCTGCCGGAACGCAGGCGCATCATCGAGCGTCTGGCCCCGCTCGCCATCGTGTCCCCGGCGGATCGCGACCCGTCCGGGCTTCCGCTCCCCTGCTGGACCGTCTCCGACGGCGCACGGCTCTCCGGCGCGGACCCCGTCCCCGGCCGCGCGCCAGCGCAGAACGAGCGCCCTGCTCCGGGCGATGCCGCGGTCATCCTCACCTCGTCGGGCACCACCGCGGAGTCGAAGTTGATCCCCGTGCGGCAGGAACGCCTGATGGTTTTGGCTGCCAGTGTCTCCGAGAGGTTCGACATCGGCCCAGCGGACCGGATGCTCCACATGTATCCGCCGCCATTCGGGATGTTCTCCTTTACTGCCGTCCCGCTCCACTCGGGCGGCGTCACCATCATTTCAGAGCAGGCAGAGGAATCGGCACAGTTGGGCCTTGCAAGCTGGCAGGCTCCCACATGGACCGCAGGAAGCCCCTCGCGCCTTGCGATCCTTGCCGACCATATGGCAGCAACCGTGCCCGGGTCCGCCACGTCGTTCCGGTTCGTGCTCAGTGTCGGAGCCGCCGCCACCGATGCCAACATCGCCAGCATCGCTCGCGGTCTCCGCACCCAACGCGTGGACTTCTACGCCTCCACGGAGTCTTTCTTCATGGCGGTCGATCGAACCATCACCGCTCGTTTGAGAATCGGCAACGACCGCGGAGCAGGGCTACCTCCCGGGGAGATTGGCGAGATCCAGGTCCGTGGGCCGTTGGTGTTTTCGGGCTATCTCGACGACCCGGAACTCACCGCCGCCGCCTTTACGGCCGACGGCTGGTTCTGCACCGGCGACGCCGGACGCATCGAGTCGGACGGCAGGCTCACGGTGCTCGGGCGGCTCGTGGAACAGATCAACCGGGGAGGTCTCAAGATCGCGCCATTGGAGATCGAGAACGCCATCGTCGCACACCCGGACGTGCTGGAGGCAGCCGCGTTCGCCATTCCCCATCCAACCCTCGGGCAGGACGCCGGGCTCGCCATCGTGGCGCGTCCGGGCGCCGCGCTCACGAACCGCGAGATTCGCCGCTGGCTGCTCGATCGGCTGCTCGCGGCGAAGGTCCCCCGGTCGATCCACACGCTCGAGGCGCTCCCGCTGACCGCCACCGGCAAGGTCCAGCGGCGGGCGCTCGCCGCGCTCGTGATGGCAACCCACCCCGGGAATGCCGATGCGGGGTGATCACCACCCGAAAGGATCGACATCCGGGCATAATTGCCATCTTGCGTTCCCCCGATTGTGCGCATTCGTCCATGTGTTCCCGGCGCCCCGTTGTCGATCCGAGGGTCCCGAGCGATGTACCGCCACAGCTCCGACGGTATCCCGCCTGCCATCCTGACGATTCCGGGCGCGATCGCCCACCATGCGCGCCTGCGGCCGGATGATCCGGCCCTCATCAGCGAGCGCCGCGTCCTGACCTGGCACGGCCTGCACGAAGCCACGCACGTTCTCGCAACGTCGCTGCGCGCGCTCGGCATCACCCCGCGCGATCGCGTCGCATTCCATTGCAGCACCCCGGTCATCTTCGATGACCTCATCACCATCTTCGGCATGATGTCGGCCTGCGCCGTGGTGATGATCGATTCCGCGCTTCCCCTCGCCGGCCGCCAGCGGCTCATCGAGCGCGCGACCCCGCTCGCCATCGTCTCGCCCGAGGACCTCGACGCAACCGGGCTGCCGTCTCCCGTTTGGCCGGTCGCCGCGGGAAACCGGATCACCAGCGCCGCGCCGATCCCGGGCCGGACGCCCGCGCCCGAATGTGGCCCCACCCCGGGAGCCATCGCGGCGGTACTCACCAGTTCCGGCTCGACGGCGGAACCGAAACTGATTCCCGTCCGGCACGAAACCCTCATCATCGGCGCACAGATCGACGCTGACACCCTGGCGCTCACGCCCGCCGACCGCATGTTGCACCTGTTTCCACCCCAGTTTGGACTCTTCGGCATGGCATTCATGGCCACCTGCACGGGAGGATCCACCCTCGTCGCCGATGGCCGACCCGCGATGAGCGACCTGGCGCTCGCGAACCTGCTCGCGCCAACCTGGACCTGCGCCACGCCGGTCAACCTCGCGCGGATCGCGGATCATCTTGCCGCCACCATTCCCGGACCGTCCACGACGTTCCGGGCCATTCTCACCGGCGGCGCGCCAGCATCGCCACGGATCAGACAGCGCATCACCAGCGGATTCCGGGCGCCGCTATTCGACTTCTATGGGGCGACCGAAGCGTACAGTCTCGCCAGCGGCGGCCGCATCACGGGCGAAATCCGCATCGCGGACGACGGCAACAACCCGCTCCCCCCCGGGCGCGAAGGCGAGATCCAGGCGCGCGGTCCGCTCGTCTTCTCCGGCTACCTCGATGACCCGGACCTCACCGCCGCCGTCTTCACTCCGGATGGCTGGTTTCGCACTGGCGATGTCGGCCGCATCGACCCGGACGACCGACTGGCGGTGCTCGGCCGCCGGGTCGAGCAGATCAATCGCGGCGGTCTCAAGATCTCACCGCTGGAGATCGAATCCGCCATCCTCGCTCACCCTGCCGTCGCGGAGGCACTGGTCTGCGCCATTCCCCATGCCAGCCTCGGCCAGGACGTGGCGATGGCCGTCGTGCCGCACGCCGGCGAAACCGTCTCCCGTCGCGAATTGCGCCGCTGGCTGCTCGAACGCCTGCAGGCCGGAAAGGTGCCCCGGACGATCCTGACCCTCGATGCGCTCCCCGTCACCGGAACCGGCAAGGCCTCGCGGCGCGCGCTCGCCGCGCTCATCGAAACCCGCTCCGCGGCGGGCGACGACGAATAGGCCGCCCGTCAGCCCTTCCGCTCGCGGGCCAGCCGGGATGCCGCGGCATCCAGCACCGACGCGAATTTCGAACGGTCCTTCTGGCTGAAGGATGACGGGCCGAATGTCTGCACGCCCATCTGCCGGAGCATCGCGTTCAGGTCGCGCGAGGCGAGCACGTCTCCGATCCGGCTCGGGGTGAACTCTCCGCCGCGAAAGTCGAGGCAGCGCGCCCCTGCCCCCACCACCCGCGCTGCAAGCGGAATGTCCGCGGTCAGCACCAGATCGCCCGCCCCGGCGCGCTCCGCGATCCAGTCGTCGGCCACGTCGATCCCCCCCGGCACGACGACCATGCGAACACCCGGCTGCGCCGGCAGGCGCATCGGGGCATTCGCCACCACCAGCACCTCCAGCCCATACCGGGCGGCCACCTTGTAGACCTGCTCCTTCACCGGGCAGGCGTCGGCATCGAGATAGATCATGGGCTTATGGGCTTATGGGCTTGTAGGCTGTTGGGCTGTTGGGCTAGTAGGCTTTTGGGCTGCGAGTCGGCTCGGAAGCCACGGAACGACACACCCACAAGCCCACAAGCCCATAAGCCTCGTTACCCCATCACCTCGCTCACCGAGGCGGCGACGCCCTCGGCGATGGTGTCGAGGTGTTCCTGGGTCACGATCAGCGGCGGGGCGATGGCGATGCCGTCGTTGGTGCCACGGACGATGAGTCCGTTCTGGCGAGTGGCAGCCGTCAGCTTGCCGCCGAGGTTGAAGGCCGGGTCGGTCTTGGCCTTCGTCTGCTTGTCGGTCACGATCTCCACCAGCAGCATCAGCCCCTTGCCGCGCACGTTGCCGACGTTCGGATGATCGTCCAGCAGATCATGCAGGCGCCCGAGCAGGTACGCTCCGGCCCACTTCGCGTTCGCCGGCAGGTTCTCCTCCTCGATGATCCTGATGTTCGGCAGCGCCACCGCGCAGGCGACCGGATGGCCGCTGTAGGTGAAGCCGTGCATGAACATCCGGTCCGCGCCCTTGAGGGTCTCCGCGATCTCGTCGCTCATGCCCACGCCGCCGAGGGGGATGTATCCGCTGGTGATTCCCTTGGCGAACGAGACGATGTCCGAGACCTGTCCATAGCTCTGCATCCCGAACATGCTGCCGGTCCGCCCGAAGCCGCAGATCACCTCGTCGAAGATCAGGAGGATGTTGTTCGCCTTCAGCACCGGCACGATCGCGTCCCAGTACCTGTCTGGCGGAACCACCACGCCACCCGCGCCCTGCACCGGCTCGCCGATCATCGCGGCGATGGTGTCCGCGCCCTCGCGGGCAATGGTCTCCTCGAGTTCCTTCACCAGCATGGCGATGAACTCATCCTCACTGAGACCCTCGGCGTTGCGGTAGGCGTAGGGCGCGGTCAGGTGAACGAACCCCGGCACCTGCGGGCCGAAGCCCTCGTGGTAGGCCGGGATGCCGGTGGCGGCCAGCGCGCCCATCGCGATGCCGTGGTACCCCATCTTGCGGGAGAGCACCTTGATCTTTCCGCCCTGCCCCTTCAGCCACCAGTAATAGCGGGCGATCTTCAGCGCCGTCTCGTTGGACTCCGCGCCGCCCGAGGTGAACTGGAAGGTGTTGATCGGGTCCGGGAACATGGTGGCGAGCTTGGCCGACAACTCGATCGCGGGCACGTTGGAGAGCCCGAAGAAGGTCGGCGCGAAATCCAGATCCTGGATCTGGGCCGCGGCCGCCTCGGCCAGCGCGGTGCGCCCATGTCCGACATTGACGTTCCAGAGACCGGAGAAGGCATCGATGTAGCGGTTGCCCTCGGCATCCCAGATGTAGACGCCATCCCCGCGGGTGATGACCGTCGCGCCATTGCGCTCGACAGCGGCAAGGTTGGAGAGCGGATGCAGCATGTGCCTGCGGTCGAGTTCGATCAGTTCAGTCGCGTTCCACGTCTGGGCGAGCGCCATCAGTCTGCTCCTGGTTGCACGGTTCCCGGCCCGCTCCGGGCGTGGGAAGTCTAGACGTTCTGGTGGCGCTGTGCCGCTTCGTTGTCACCGGATCGCGTTCCCTGCCAGCGCCGCCCGGGCCAGGATCGCCCGGTCCCGGTGGAACAACATCTGCGATACCGCCGTAGTAGCCTGTGACGGTCGCGCCGATCCGGGCGCGTTGACTTTCGCCGTGGTGTCCGTACCATTGCGCCGATGGTCCGGACACGCCGTACCAGCTTCGGGAAAGGGTGCGCCTCCGATGGATGGATCCGCCTTCGACAGCCTCGCGCGGCGACTTGCCAGCACGATGAACCGGCGCGCGGCGACCATGGGGTTGGCGCTCCTCGGAGCGACCTTCGCCGCCAGCGACGCGGACGCCGATCCGGCCAACACCCAGAAGAAAAAGAAGAAGTGCGCCTACAAGTGCGGCAAGGCCTGCTGCAAGAAGAGCCAGGTATGCTCCGGCGGCGCCTGCGTTTCTGCCCGGCGCTGCCCGTCCAACAGCGGCATCGACGGCTACTGCCCGAAGACCGCCACCTGCTGCGAAGAATCGAACGCCAACCGCTCCGGCGGTTGCTGCCACAAGCAAAACCCCTCCTGCTGCCCGAACATCGAGGGATGCTGCCCGTCCAACCTCCCGACCTGCTGCGCTGATTCCAAGCTCTGCTGCGCCAAGGGGACCTCCTGCTGCCCGGGAAATGCCGGTGGCGGATGTTGCCCTGCAAGCTCGCCGGTCTGCTGCACCGGCCACGGCCAGGGCAAGTACTGCTGCCCCGCCGGCACCGCCTGTTGCGCGGCCGGGTGCTGCGATCTCCCCGGCCTGGCCACCGATCAGGCATCTCGCCAGCCCGTTCCCCGTTCCGAACACCGTGACATGGCCGCGCGTTCGTAGCGCCGTTCCCAGCCACTCGCCATGGCCATAACGCCGACAGCACTCACCGACCCGGAGGCCCCAGATGAGCAACGACATCACCCCGTTCGACCGGCCGATCGACGCGGAAGGCGAGCGCGCCTACCGTCTCAGCCCCCGCTCACTACTCGCCCCGGCCGCCGGCGTCGCCGGCGCCGCGGCAGGTCTCCTGTTCGAGGACGCCGAAGCCAACCGCCGCCATC
>CAIPGK010000273.1 GCA_903864575.1 uncultured Chloroflexota bacterium | reverse complement strand
CCTGCCCCCTCGGTAGTTCCGCGCCCATGGCGCGCGTTGACATCGGCTCGCGCAAGACCGCAGCCAGCCACGGCATAGCGTGAAATCAGGCGCACCGGATTTCCACCCTACATGATGTAGGGACGCGTGTAGGGGGTCGGCCGGGATCCGGCGGTCAGCGGGCCGGCAGCCAGCCCGCGGCGCGGGCGGCATCCACCGCGGTGCGTCGGTCGCCGACGCCGAGTTTGCGAAAGATGTGGACCGTGTGCTCGCGCACGGTAATGGCGGAGATGCCCAGTTCGGCCGCGATCTCCTTGTTCGTCTTCGCCTCGGCCATCAGGCCCAGGATGTGCGTCTCGCGGGAGGAGAGCGCGCTCGGGAGGGGCGGGGCGGGAGCGAGGGCGGCCGAAACAGCGTCGCCGCCGAGCGCCGCGAGGACGGCGGCGGCGCGGGGGGCCATCTCCCGCCGGGGGTTGCGAGCGATCACGCCGAGGAGGTCGAGCGCGGTGGAACCGGCGTCGGCGAAACGGCGGATGGCGTGGCCGGGTTCGAGGGAGAGCGCCTCCTCCATCACGGCAAGCGCGGCCGTCGGGTCGCCGGCAAGGGCATGGGCGGCGGCGAGCAGGGGAAGCACCCGGCCGTAGTGATAGCGGATCGTGCTCGCCCGGCCGTGGTCGACGACCAGCGTGAGGGCGGCGACGGCGCGATCCGCGTCGCCCGGGGCGTTGCGGGCGAGCCAGGCACGGGCCTGGATGGCGGGGGTGCGAACCTCGTAGGCGAGTTGACCCGGGGTGACGCCGACCCAGATGCCGCCGCCCAGCGGGAACGCGCTGTTGCCGACGACCGAAATGGAATCCAGCGTCACGACGATTCCGGCAGGGCGCGGCTGTCGGGTTTCGGCAGGCGCGGACTCCGGGTATGTGCCCATCCAGAGCACCCGGCCCTGCTCCCAGGGAAGAAGACCCGACACCGCGGACTGATTGGTGAGGATCACTTCACCGGCGTCGCCGCAGCGCACCAGCGTGACCGTCTTCACGATCGGGTAATCGCCGGGGTAGGTCCCGGGCTCGATGGTGATCACCGCGCCGTCAGGCTCCCCGGCGATGGCGGCGAGCACGGTGGTGTAGGGACAGCCGCTGGCGCAGACGGTGCAGACCACCGCTTCGCCACAGACCTCGCCATTGCAGGTGAGGGTGTTGCAGCAGTTGCGGTCCGCCTTGCAGGGCTGGCCGCGCCGCATGCAGCGACACCGGCCCTTGCGGTCGACGTTCTTCTTGCCGAGTTCGAGATTGCAGATGTTGGTGCAGCAATCGGCGTTCCGCGTGCAGATGTTGTCCTTGCGCTTGCCGTCGCCGCAGGGGCCTTCGAGACCAGGGTGGCGGTTGCGGCCGCGCGCCTCGGGGACGCCGGCAACCGCGGCGAACCCGGACACCAGGAGGCTTGCCGCGGCGGCGAGTCCGCGGCGTCGCGTGGCGGCGGCGCCAAGCAGGCGGGCGATGCGGTCGAACGCGGACTGGTCCACCGGTTGCTCCGTTCGCGAATCGTCGACCCGGCCCCCCGGAAACCCCGGGCAAGGCGCCCGCGCCCGGACCGGGATGCCAGCCAGACTGGCGCGGGGGCTGCGTCAGCT
>CAIPGK010000272.1 GCA_903864575.1 uncultured Chloroflexota bacterium | reverse complement strand
GTCGAGAAGTTCGCCGCCCGCATCACCGACCCGTCAAAACGTCTCGCCTACTGGATGGACTGGGACAACTCCTATTTCACGATGTCGGACGAGAACAACTACACCATCTGGAACTTCATCAAGACCTGCTGGGAAAAGGGTTGGGTCTACAAGGGCCATGACGTGATGCCGTGGTGTCCCCGCTGCGGCACCGGCATTTCGGAGCACGAAATCGTCACCGAAGGCTATCAGGACCGCACCCATCTCTCCGTCTACGTGAAGTTCCCCCTCCTCGATGAACCCGGCGCGAATCTGCTCGCATGGACCACCACCCCCTGGACTCTCGCCGCCAACGTCGCCGCTGCCGTCCACCCCGAACTCACCTACGTCAAGGTGCTCCAGAACGGCGAGACGCTCTACGTCGCAAAGGACGCCGCACGGACCGCCATCCGGGGTGAGCACGAAATTGTCGGTGAAGTAACCGGTGCTCAACTCGTCGGCCGCGCCTATGCCGGGCCATTCGACGACCTCCCGGCCGCTCAAGGCGTCGCGCACCGCGTCATCGCCTGGACCGACGTAGACGCGGCCGAGGGCACTGGCATCGTCCATATCGCCCCCGGCTGCGGCAAGGAGGACTTCGCGCTCTCGAAGGAGGGTGATGGACTCTCGGTCATCGCGCCGATCAATGAATTCGGCGTCTACGTCGATGGTTTTGGTGACCTGACCGACCGCTACGTCCACGAGGTCGCCAATCCGATCGCCGAGCATCTCACCGCGACCGGTCGCCTCTACCGCGCCGAGAATTACAAGCATCGCTACCCCGTCTGCTGGCGATGCAACACCGATCTCGTCTTCCGCCTGGTCGACGAGTGGTTCATTTCCATGGACGACTTGCGGCCGGTCATGATGGACATCACCCGGCAGGTCGGCTGGCGGCCAGCTTTCGGCATGGACCGCGAACTCGACTGGCTGGAGCACATGGACGACTGGATGATCTCGAAGAAACGGTACTGGGGTCTTGCCCTGCCGATCTTCGAGTGCCAGCACTGCGGCCAGTTCGAGGTCATTGGCAGCGAAACCGAACTGGAGGCCCGCGCTGTGGAAGGCTGGGCCGGGTTCGCCGGCCACTCCCCCCACCGCCCCTGGATCGACGCGGTCAAGATCGCCTGTCGGAATTGCGGCAGCAAGATCTCCCGCATCGCCGATGTCGGAAACCCGTGGCTGGACGCGGGCATTGTGCCGTTCAGCACTCTCGGTTACCGGAACGACAAGGAATACTGGGAGACCTGGTTCCCGGCCGACCTCATCTCCGAAAGCTTTCCCGGCCAATTCCGCAACTGGTTCTACTCGATGATCGCGCAGGCCGCCGCGCTCACCGGCACTCCCCCCTTCCTGAACGTCTTCTCCTATGCCCTGATGCGCGACCAAAAGGGCGAGGAGATGCACAAGAGCAAGGGCAACGCCATCTGGTTCGACGACGCCGCCGAGGAGTTCGGCGTCGACGCCATGCGGTGGCTCTTCGCCACCACCAACCCGGATGTCAACCTCAATTTCGGCCCCGCCATCACCGATGAGGTGCGCCGGCGCTTCATCCTGCCCCTGTGGAACTCCTACGCCTTCTTCGCCAATTACGCGCGCCTTGACGGGTTCGACCCGGCGGCCGAGGTGTCCCTCGCTGACCGCACCCTGCTCGACCGCTGGATCATCTCCCGGCTTCACCAGTTGATCGCCGAGGTCCGGGCCGCGCTCGATGACTACCAACCCCACACCGCCAGCCGCGCCATCGAACGCTTCACCGTCGATGAACTCTCCAACTGGTACATCCGCCGCAACCGCCGCCGATTCTGGAAGACCGAAAACGATGGCGACAAGGCAGCCGCCTACGCTACGCTGTACGAATGTCTGGTCACGCTCTCCGGTCTCCTTGCTCCGATGACCCCGTTCCTCGCTGATGCCATGTACCGAAACCTCGTCGCCTCGCTCGATCCCGCCGCCGCGCCGTCCGTCCACCTGACCGACTTCCCGGTCTCCGACCCCTCCCGGATCGACCCCGGTCTCTCCGCGGATATGGGCGCGGTCCTGGAGGCCGTCAGCCTCGGCCACGCAGCGCGGCAGGCAGGCGAAGTGAAAGTTCGGCAACCGCTTCCCGCATTGCTGGTCCACACGCGCGCGCCGGAGCAAATGGATGCCCTGCTTCGGCTGAAGGATCAGGTGCTGGACGAACTGAACATCAAGGATCTGTTGCCCCTGACCGACCCGGGGGAGGTCGTCGCCTTCGACATCCGGCCTAACCTGCCGCTGCTTGGTCCAAAGTTCGGCAAGCAACTTGGGGCGGTGCGGCAGGGGCTTGCCACGCTTGCGCCGGCTGCGGTCGCCAGCGCGGTGGCCGCCGGGCAGCGCGTTGCCGTCTCGCTGGCCGACGGCTCCACCGTTACGCTCGAGCCCAACGAGATTCTCGTCGACATGTTGAAGCAGGAAGGATTTGCGGCCGCGCAGCACGACGGCATGACCGTGGTGCTGGACACCAACCTCACCCCCGAATTGCTGCGCGAAGGTCTGGCCCGCGACTTCGTGCGCGCCGTTCAGGACGCCCGCAAGAGCGCCGGGTTCCGCATTGAGGACCGCATCGCCGTTGGATACGTCGCCGATCCCGAAGTGGTCGAGGCCGTGGAAGCCCACCGCGATTCGGTCATGGCCGAGACGTTGGCGATTGATCTCTCGGTTAGCGAGCAGTCAGGCATGTCCGATGCGATCGAGCCTGAGTCGGTCGAGGGCGCTGGTGGCCGCGAGATCGACGGAATCTACATCGACCAGGTGCCGGTTGGCCGCCATCATGTACGGATCGCCCTGCAAAAGGCCCGCTGAATCGGGTTCCTGCATTGCGTGTTCCTGTGGACATGGCACGAGCATTGAAATGCTGGCGTGCTAAGATGCGATTCAACTTCGGGTCCGGCCCGGTGCGGGGTCCGGAGATGGGTTTAGTCACCCGTTGCGGAATGAGGCTGCCACGAAGGCGGTGACGCCGCAACGCCACCCCGGCGGCGATCCCGTCGGGTCGGTTGAGGAGCAGTGACGACGATGAACGACCCGCGATTTGAGTCCATGATCCGCGCGCTCGAAACGCGCAAGCTGAACCGCCGCCGCATGGTGCAGACAGCCGCCGCTGCGGCTGCGGCCGTCGCGGTGCCCGCGGGCAGGATGGCTGCGCCCTCCGCCGCGGCCGCGCCCGCCCGCCAGAGCGATCCGGCCACGCTTGTCGTGCTGGACAACATCCAGGGCGGCAACTGGCTTTACCTGGACCCGGCAAAGATTTACGAGATCAACCCGCAGTCCGCGATGCAGCTGGTCTACGAGTCGCTCTACCACATCCCCGACGGCACCAAGATTGGCGAGGTTGTTCCCCTGCTCGCCGAGGGAATGCCCGAGGTGAGCGAGGACGGACTCACTGCGACAATCAAGTTGAAGCCGGGCGTCAAGTTCCACACCACCGGCAATGTCGCCACCGCGGCGGACTGGGTCTGGAGCTTCAACCGGCTCAAGAACGTGGCGGGCAACCCGAGCTTCCTCTTCACCGACTTTTTCGACAGCGCTGCCGCGGTCGATGACAACACCATTGAACTGAAGCTGAAGTCCCCGAACGCCGCGCTCGCCGCCATCCTCACCTCTCCGCCCTTTGCCGTGACCGACAGCAAGGCCGCACAGGAGAACGGCGGCACCGACGCCGAGGACGCAGCCGAGAAAGACACCCTCACCGACTGGCTGAACACCGGCCACTCCGTCGGAACCGGCCCGTACATGCTCACCCAGTGGGACATCGCCAACGAGATCATTATCGAGAAGAACCCGGATTACTGGGGTGACCCGGTCTCCTTCGACCGCATCGTCTTCCGCAACGTGGCCGACACCTCCACGCAGCTCCAGCTGCTTGAAACGGGTGAGGCGGACCTCGCTTTCGCGGTTGACCCTGACAAGATTGCCCAGGTTCAGGCGAACGAGGGGCTGCAGTTGCTCGAAGGCGCGTCGCTCGCCCATGAGTACCTTGCGCTGAACAACAGCGAGGAGGTCGGCGGCCCGCTTGCCAAGAAGGACGCCCGTCACGCGATTGCCCATGCCATCGACTACGACGGCATCATCGACGGGCTGATGGGTGGCCATGCGGTCCGCCCGGCCACGGTCGTTACGCTGGGCCTCCTCGGCGCGGATGAGGTCGCGGACAAGAAGTACGTCACCGACATCGCCAAGGCCAACGAACTGTGGGCCGCCAGCGGCAATGGCCCAACCGAAATCACCCTCACCTACGGTGCGGGCCAGACTGCTCCCGGTGGTCTGAGCCGCGACATCCTCTCCGCCAAGCTGCAGGAAGACATCCAGAAGATCGAGGGCGTCACGGTCAAGCTCAATCCCATGGACCCGACCGAGCGCCTGCAGGCCTTCCGCGAGGGCAAGCTCCAGTTCACCATGTCCGACTGGGCGCCTGACTATGCGGACGTTCACGCCTACGCCGATCCTTTCGGTCGCGGCGGCAGCGCGGCGGCCAAGCGCGTCGCCTACGATGACCCGGCAGTCACCGCCCTTCTCGACGCGGGCATCGCCGAGTCCGATCCGGCCAAGCGCCTCGAGGATTACGTCCAGATTCAGGAAGCGCTGATCGACGCGACGGCCTTCATCGTCGAGT
>CAIPGK010000271.1 GCA_903864575.1 uncultured Chloroflexota bacterium | reverse complement strand
GTACCTGCGGCCTTGCCGATCGCAACCACCCCGGGGTCGCATGTTCGCCATCCGGAGTCGTCACGACGGATGCGGCGACACGGATCCCGCTGGACCAGCCATCGCGGAACGGCGCAAGCATCGGCGCATCGATCCGCGAAGGAGGGGGGCGGCGCAGGCGCCGCGATCTGGATTATCCGCAAAGCGTGCGGCGACAGGACGTTCGACAGCGCGACCGTGCCGTTGCCGAACGCAGACCCCGAAGCGGCGGCGCGCGGCCCGGTGCCCGGCGTGGAAGAGACCACGTATTCGCGCGAGGCCCGCGGAGCGTGACCGCGGCGGGAACCCGCATGGGTCGGCATGCCCGGGACCGTCGAGTCTCGGACTGGACGCTCGACGGCGTCCTCGGGATCGTGAGCCCTGACTGCGGGGGATCGTGATGCATGGAGCCGACAGCGGCGTAACCAGCGGTTCGACGGTTGTCCCGAAATGGGACAGTCACGGAGCCGCCAACCATGAACGGGGATTCATTCCCGCGAGCCGGCGCGAACCGCGAGGCGCGTGTCCCGAAATGGGACAGCCGGGCAGGCACGTCGGCAGGGGAGAAGCACCGCCGGGGCGGCGATCCTGGCGCAATCAAATTGGCGCATAACCAAACTTGTCCGCAATATGCGGGCAACAAAGGGCCGCTCTGCTGGGGCCTTCCTGGTCCCGCATGCAGCACGTTGCACATGTGACGGCGGGAGCGTGCCGTGGTTCCAATCCGCCGGGCAAGAAGTCGATCGGGAACGCCTGGACCCGCGACGGACGACCGTCATCACGGTGGCGGACGGGCTGGCGGCCGCAGCAACGATCGCCCCTCGGATACCTCCGTGCTGGAGGTCGCGCCAGACGGCAGTGACAACCCGCACGGGGCTCGGGAAGATGGCGCTCCGGCACTGCGAAACGCTCAGTCTTCACCAGCAGCCGGGCGGCGGCCAATCGTCGGCGACTGGCCGGGCCACCCGGCCTTCGTCAGATGAGCGCGTATTCCTTCCGGATCTTCGCCACCAGTGAGTAGTAGGTATCCACCATGTTCCCGACGTAGAGATCCCCGATCTGGGTGAGCGCCTCGTAGGCCTCCCAGCGGTCCCAGCCGAGATCGACCATCCACTCCACCAGTTCGGTGTAGGCGATGCGGGCGGCGTCTTCCATCGGGCGGGCGCTGCCGACCGTCATCAGTTCATCCGGGCTCTCGATGCGCGGCCAGTCGATCGACTTCCCCTTGATGAGGTCGAAGGTGAGCGTCACCTTCGCGGTGATTTCCAGCGCCACGCCGCAGAGTTCGCCCTGTCCCTGGCCTGCGTGGCAGTCGCCAGTGAAGAAATAGGCGCCCGGCACCCGCACCGGCAGGTGGATGATGTTGCCCGGCTTGACGTCGGGCACGTCCATGTTGCCGCCGTGATCGAAGGGGGTCAGGGCAGACAGCGCTTCGAGTTCCGGCGCAGTGCCCATGGTGCCCATGAACGGCCGCCAGGGAAAGCGCAGCCGGGCGTTGTGCTCCAACCAGCCATCCTTCAGCTGGTAGATCCAGACCTTTTCCGGGATCGGGTCCTGCAGGGTCCGGGTGAACTTGGTGCTGGTGAGACCGCCGAAATAGGGCACGAAGACGCTGACCGCCCAGTCGCGGGTCGGCTCGATGCTCTCGATCTTGACGGTCAGGGTGTCGCCCGGTTCTGCGCCCTCGACGAAGATCGGCCCGGTCTGCGGGTTCAGGTAGGCCCCGAGAATCTCGGACGGCTTGTCGTTTGGCCGGGTGATCTGGCTCTCGAAGGCGTCGTCGGTGTAGATCGCGACCGTCTCGCCCGGCTTCACCGTGGCGATCGGATCGACGTACCGGCTGAACACGTAGTGGTGCGGCCCCTGCTGGCGAATCTCCCGGACCATGACTGGCCTCCCTTCCCTGCTCTCTCGTCTATACCGCAAGGTGCGAGACGAGCGACTCCTGATTCGTGATCTCGTGGTGGTCCAACTGCCGGACCACCTGCCCCTTGTCCATCACGTACCCGCGCTGCGCGAGGTTCATGATGAGCTCGATGTTCTGTTCCACGAAGAGAATCGTCGTCCCGAGATCCTGGTTGATCCGCTTCAGATCGTCGCCGATCTGCTGCACCAGGTTCGGTTGCAAGCCCTCGGACGGTTCGTCCAGCAGCATCAGTTGCGGCTGCCCGACGATCACCCGCCCGATGGCCAGCATCGACTGCTCACCCCCGGAGAGAGAACCGGCTCGCTGCGTCTTTCGCTCGGCAAGGCGCGGGAAATAGGCATAGGCGACATCCAGCGACCGCTCGCTCCCGCCCTGCCGGTTGATCAGCTTGCCCATTTCGAGGTTTTCCTCGACGGTCAGCCCCGGGAAGATGCCGCGACCCTGCGGCACGTAGCCGATGCCGCCCCGCGCCCGCGCGTCGGCGGACCGCTTCGTGATCTCCTCGCCGTCCAGCGTGATGGCGCCCTGCGCCGTCGGCAGCAACCCGATGATGGTCTTCATCAGGGTCGTCTTGCCCACGCCGTTGCGCCCGACGATGGCGGCGATCTCGCCCCGCTGAACCGTGAGCGAGACGTCACGGACGATCAGCGTTCTGCCATACCCGGATGTGACATGGGAGAGGTCCAGCATCGAACCGTTCCTTTCTGGCTCAGGACCTGCCCAGGTAGATGTCGGTGACGTCCTGGTTCGCCTCGATCTCGGTGATGGTCCCCTCGGCGAAGAGCTTGCCGAGATTCATCACGGTCACCGTCCGGGCGATACGGCGGATGAACGCCATGTCGTGCTCGATCACCAGGATCGCCATCCCGTCCGCGTTCAGCGACTCGACGATCCGCGCGGTGGCCTCGGTTTCGCCCGGACCCATTCCCGCGGTCGGCTCGTCCAGCAGCAGCAGTTTCGGCTTCGCGGAGAGCGCCATGCCGATTTCCAGCCACTGTTGCTGCCCGTGGGAGAGGTTCTTGACCTGCTCCCCGGCGAGCCCGTCGAGCCCGACCCGCGCCAGCAGGCCCCGGATCGATTCCGCCATTTCGTGACTCGCCACATGGTTCTGGGCCGCGACCCGCATGTTGTCCTGGACCGACAGCTCCGGGTAGACGCCGGGAATCTGCATCTTGATGCTGAGCCCCTGCCGCGCCCGTTTCCAGGTCGGCCAGCCGTCGATCCGGTCGCCGCCGAAGGCGATCGTCCCGGAGGTCGGGCGCTCGAACCCCATGATGAGCTTGAAGATCGTGCTTTTCCCGGCGCCGTTCGGACCGATCAGGCAGCGCAACTCGCCCTGCCCCACCGTGAGGTTCATGTCCGAAACAGCGCGCAGGCCGCCGAACCGCTTCGACACGTTGTCGAGCATCAGCAGGGGCTGCGCGTCAGCCATTGGCCGTCACCTCCTCGACCGGCGCCGTCATCCCCGGCAGGTTGCCGCCGCCCCGATTGAGCAGGTGGCGATCGATCAGGTTGAACAAGGCAACGACGAACCCCTCGGGCACGAAGAGCACCGCCAGCAACGCCAGCAGGCCGAAGATGACCAGCGCATATTCCGGCGCGGACGAGGCCAGCAACTGCGAGAGCTTCAGCAGGATCATCGACGAGATCATCGAGGCCGTCAGGCTGCGGCGCCCTCCGATGGCGACGTAGATCACCGGCGTGATCGCCGCGGTGAGTCCCATCGACGAGGGGTCGATGTATCCGCCCCAGGAGGCGTAGAGCACGCCGCTCAGGGCCGCGACCACTCCGGCCAGCGCGAAGACCTGCACCTGCATCAGCCGCACGTTGTATCCGAACGATTCGGTGCGTGGCCGGTTCTCCTGCAGCGCCAGCAGGCCGTAGCCCCAGCGCGTCGACGAGAGCCATCGGAGCAGCAGGTAGACCCCGATCAGGATCGCGAGATAGACGAAGTAGAGCGGCCTGCCATACAGCGGCATCTCGCCGAACGACAGCTGCGGGATGTACATCCCGTTGTAACCATTCAGCCGCGCCTCGCCCACCGTCCATTCGGGCCCTGCGGTCTGCGCCATGAACGTCTGGAGCACCAGCGTCAGCGCCAGCGTGGTGAGTCCGACGAACACGTCGTTCACGCCGCCGTAGAACATGAACCAGCCGAGGATCGCGGCGACGATGCCGCCCGCGAGCATGCCAACGGCCAGTCCGACCCACGTCTGGGCGGAGCCGAGCACGTTCAATGTGTAGATGCCGTAGAGGTAGCCGCCGATGCCGAAGAACGCGGTCTGCCCGAACGAGAGGATGCCCGCCTTGCCCCAGATCATCGAGAGACTGAGCGCGAGCAGGGTCAGCGCGGCGAAATAGGCCGCGTTGAGAATCCCGAAGTCATCCGTCCGGAACGGATAGACGATCATGAAGATCAGGAAGATGACGAAGGCGATGTTTTCCGCGCTGAGCCAGGACGTGCGTCGGGGCATGATGCTCACCTCTGCCGGGCGGGACGCATCCGCCAGCGCTCGACCAGTCCGGAGATGCCCGTAGGCAGCACGCGGATGATCACGATGGTGGTCAGCAGCAGGCCGACCCGCGCGATGTAGAGACCGTACTTCGTGCCCAGCGCGGCGTTGATGACGCCGAGCGAGGCCGCCGCCAGCGGCGTGCCGACCAGCGCATTCGCGCCGCCGACGATCACGGTGACGAAGGCTTCCACGGTGTAGTTGGTGCCGAAGAACGGCACGATGGTCGCGGTCGGCGCGAAGAGGCCGCCCGCCAGTCCGGCGAGGGCGCTGCCGAGCGCGAACGTGAGCGTGTACATCCGGGCCGTGTCGACGCCGAGCGAGCGGGCGATCGGCTGGTTCTGGATGGTGGCGCGGGCGCGCAGCCCGAACTCCGTCTTCATGAACAGGATGTACAGGCCCGCGATCAGCAGCAGGGAGACGACGCCGAGCACGATGCGGTACCAGGAGTAGCTGATCGCGCCAACCGAAAACGATCCGAACGGCGAGGAGACGCCCTGGATCGAGGGGCCGGTGAGGATCAGCATGCCCTGGCTGAGAATCAACCCGATCGCCCAGGTCGCGGCGACCGAGTCGAGCAGTCGGCCGTACAGACGCCGGATGACCAGCATCTCGATGACCGCGCCGAAAACGCCCACCGCGAGGGCGCCGATCAGGATCGCGAGGGCGAGCGGAACCCCCTTCACCGCGAGGAAGGTCGTCGCATAGGCGCCGAGCATCATGAACTCGCCGTGGGCGAGATTGATGACGCCCATCATGCCGAAGATCACGGCGAGCCCGATCGCGGACAGGAGCAGAAACGAAAAACTGACCTGGAACTGGTAAAACCAGTTGAACAGTCCGTCGAACACGGGCTCACCCCCAGCGCTGCGCGGGCGGCTGCGACGTCGCGGCGGGAGTCCGCCGCGCGGGACGCCCCGCCCGGGACCGCACGAGGCGGCTCCAGGCGGGGCATCTCCGGTCGACTACGGCTCGTACTGGGTGTTGTCCGGCTTGTTGGGCAGATCGCAGCCCATGTCGGCGGACAGCCAGTCGGGGCGGACGGCCTCGAAGGTCTCGTCCAGGACGATGTTGTGGTTCTCGTCCGCGTGGACCATGTAGATGTTGCGGACGGTGTGGTGGGTGGCCGGGTCGATCGAGACCGTGCCGCCCGGTCCCTCGAAGCTGATGCCGCTCTCGAGCGCCTTGCGGACCGCGTCCTTCTCGGTGGTGCCAGCCTTCTCCGCGCCGAGGGCGTACATGTTGATGCCCTCGTACTCGGCGGCGCACTCCATGCCGACATACTCGAGGTCCGGGGCGACCGAGCGCACCCGCTCCGGGAAGTCGGTGCCCAACCCCTCGGCCAGTTCCTCCATGAAGTTGACCGTCACGTACATGTTGCTCAGCGCCGGGGCCGGGAAGCGCTTGTGCTCGTAGGCCTGCCCCATGTTAACGGTGGTGGCCATCGGCACCTGCATGCCGGCGGAGTTCTTCTGCTCGTAGAAGGAGGACTGCTTGATGCCGACCAGCAGGACGATCAGGATGTCCGGCGCGGCATTCTGGATGTTGGTGATGGTGGTGCTGAACTGCGAGACGTCGAGCGGGATGAACTCCTCGCCGATGACTTCGCCGCCGTTGGCCTCGACGAACTTCTTGCACCACGCGGCGGTCAACTGGCCGAAGTTGTAGTCGGCGGCGATGGTGTAGACCCGCTTGCCGAACTTGTCCATGACCGCGGGCATGAAGGGCACGACCTGGTGGTCGGGCACGCAGCCGGTCGGGAAGACGTAGTTGTCGCAGACGCCGCCCTCGTACTGGTTGTTGTAGAAGAAGATCGCCTTGTTCTGGTCGATGATCGGGCGGATCGCCTCCCGGCCCGCGGAGGTGAAGCAGGCGTGAAGGACGTCGATCTTGTCCTGCAGGAGCAGCTTGCGCGCCATCTCCTGGTACCGCCGGTTGTCGGACTGCGCGTCCTCGGCGACCAACTGAACCTCGCGGCCGAGAATGCCGCCCTTCTCGTTCAGTTCCTTGACCGCCAGTTCCGCTGCCGCGTACTTCTGCACGCCGACCAGCGAGAAGTCGCCGGTGCGGTCTCCGAGCCACCCGATCTTGACCGGCCCCTCATCCTGGGCCAGGGCGTAGTTGACGTCGATCTTCGACGCCAGCGCCATCGCTCCCGCCGTCAGGGCGGATGTCTTCACGAGTTGCCGACGCGAAACCTTCGCAGCGACCGCCGACTGTCCGAACCCGTTCGTGTCCACTGGCCAGACCTCCCACGACGAGACCCAGGACCATGAACGCGGGCAGCACCCGCTCCCGCGCAGGGGCGCATTCTTCCATCAACACAACCGGGTGCTCGCAACCACGTTGCTGCAGGGACCCCGAAAACACGGCGGTTGTTCGGTTGATGAATGTCTTGCACCCCTGCAGGTAGGCTACCGAACACCCCAAGTAGTGTCAATGGACTCCTGAACCACATGAGGCCTGCTCGCGTTGGCCTGTTTTCCAGATCAGGACCCGCTCGCACAGCGTCAACCGAACGATCCGCCCGGCCGCGCCGTCATGTCGTTGCCGCTGGCGAACGGCAGGCTCTCCGACTGCCGCGCCTCGATGGCCGGAGTTGGTCGCGCGCGACTGCGCTCGTCACCAGGCGCAGCACGGCGCGCCGACATGTGGATGGCCGCTCCGCCGCCGCTGGCGTGGACGGCGGCCGCTGACTTCCTACCATCCACTCGCGGCCCAACGACATGCCCGGTGAGATTCGCCGACCCCGGAACCACCTCGCTGGTTTGCCATCCGGGCGGACGATCGCAATGCGCGAGGCAGCCTGACCGCGCCGACCCCTCCCCCTCCGAAGAGCCGCATCGCATCCGGTTCGCCTCGATGAACGGGCATCGGCAAGCCGCACGTCCGACCGCCAGCCCCCGGGCGCGCGCAAGGGAACGCGTGCAATACCGTATGTCATGCTCTATGGAAATCCACCGCTGTTACATTCCATGAAACATTCATGCTACGATTTTGACATGTTCCAACGGGATCGGAGCCATCTTGGTGCTCACCGTCGTTCGCCGCAGACGGTTGGCGCCGAAGCGGGATGCTCCGGAACAAGGGGATACAGGATGAAAAGCAGGCAGCAAGGGTGGTCGGCGCTGGTTGCCCGGGGGGTGCTGGTGCTCGTCGTGGTGCTGCTGCTGCCGCTGGCTACGCTGCTGCAGGCGCCTCGGCCGGGAGCGGCGCAGGCGGCCGCGCAGGATTCGCTTTGGGCCGGGTACGGCCTGTATTGCGCGGCATGCGCGTCGCCGGCGACGTCGGCCTCGCTCGAGGGGTGCTTCAGCGCGCCGGAGAGCATCGGGACCGGCGCCATCGCGGCGGTGGCGACGGACAGCGGCAACATCTACTTCGCGTCCGTGAAGAACGGCGGGTGGAGTTGCCCGATCGCGGACCTCGGCGCGAATTGCGTCCACATCATGGCTGGCGCCTGGTCGAGCGGCACGGTGAAGTCCCTCGCGGCTTCCGGCGGCCAGATCTGGATCGGGCAGAGCACCGGGGAGATCTACCGCTGCGCGGCCAACATCCCCTATGCCAGCCAGTCCAGCGCGCCCGGAGGCTGCACGCTGCTCGATGATGCCGGTCAGCGGAGCGTCGATTCGCTGCTGCTGGCGAACGGCAAGCTCTACGCGGGGCTCGCGCGCTACGGGAACGAGCAGAAGAAGCAAGGCATCCTCTGGAGC